>JBQCFO010000001.1:0-2601 GCA_051959055.1 Ginsengibacter sp.
AAAGTAGTGTTTACCTATAAACCTCCCGTGCAATAACAATCTTTTGTATTTCACTGGTCCCTTCGCCTATAGTGCATAGTTTACTGTCACGATAAAATTTTTCTACCGGAAAATCTTTCGTATAGCCATAGCCACCAAATATCTGAACTGCATCTGTGGCCACTTTGACGGCTATTTCGCTTGCGTAATATTTTGCCATAGCTGCTTCTTTGGTCACATTTTCATTCTTTGTTTTTAAAGCGCAAGCCTGCTCTATCAGCAATTCTGCGGCTTTTATCTCTGTTGCCATATCTGCCAGTTTAAAAGCGATCCCCTGGAATTCTGCAATTGGTTTTCCAAACTGGTGTCTTTCTTTTGCATATTGCACAGAAGCTTCATAGGCACCTTTTGCGATTCCCAATCCTAGGGCTGCAATTGAAATACGACCCCCATCCAATACTTTCATGGCCTGCTTAAAACCATCGCCCACTTCTCCCATGCGGGCAGAATCCGGAATCCGGCAATTATCAAAAATCATTTCCGCTGTTTCACTCGCGCGCATCCCCAGTTTATTTTCTTTTTTACCGCCGCTAAATCCTGGCGTACCTCGTGGAACAATAAAGGATGTGGAGTTGTCACGTGTCCGTGCTTCTCCGGTCCGGCAAATAACTACCGCCACATCGCCACTTTTACCATGCGTTATCCAGCTTTTTGTTCCATTGATTACCCATTCGTCGCCATCTTTTTCTGCAACACATTGCATGTTTCCGGCATCACTTCCCGTGTTTGGTTCTGTCAATCCCCACGCGCCGATAAACTCAGCAGTTGCCAGTTTTGGTAAATAGTTTCTCTTTTGTTCTTCATTTGCAAAAGCAAGAATATGGCCGGTGCACAATGAGTTATGCGCTGCAACAGACAATCCAATTGACCCGCAAACTTTTGAAATTTCACTGATAATTGCTACATATTCGAAATAACTTAAGCCGCTGCCACCATATTCTACGGGCACTAAAACTCCCATCAATCCGAGCCGTCCCAATCCTTTGAAAACTTCGATTGGGAATTCCTGTTTTTCGTCCCAAATCATCATATCCGGCCTGATAAATTGATTGGCAAATTCTCTTGCGGTTTCAGCTACCTGCAACGTTATTTCATCTCTTGAAAAATCCATAAATTATGATTGTTTAAAGTAGCACAAGGTAAAACGAATAACACAACTCTATTTTTTTAGAATAAGAAACCGGGTTATTTCTTTCTTTACTGTGAAACCGTTTATACAATTTAGTGTTTATTTCTTCTTTACTACAATTTTTATTCTATAGTTAGATACGGAAAAGCTTTATTATAAATTTCATCTGTTACCGTCATGATTTTTTTTATTTCTTCCACTGATTGAAAATTTCCATGTTGTTTCCGGAATTGAAAAATTGCATTAGCTATATAAAACCGGATATAAGGATGCGATTTCATTTCATCAACAGAAGCAGAATTGATATTTATCTTTTTTGTTGGTTTACTGTTCACGACTAGCTGTGGTTTTATTTTTTGAAAAGTAGAATCAGGAAGTAAGTAAGTTTCACCAATTTGGTCGACAGAATAAAAGCCGCCCAGTTTTTCTCTGAATGAAATAATTCTATTTGCAAGTTTGCTGCCAATACCGGGAAGTTTAATGAATGCATTTGTATCTGCCACGTTAATGTCTATTATTTCAACAGAATTTTTGCTTGAATAATTTCGATTGTCGGGATATTTTCTTTCCTCAAAATGCAAATAATTTCTTTCAGTGTTTTTTATAGAAACATAAGGGATCAGCCGGTTTGCATCACTTTCGCTTAACCCCCAAATCTTTTTTAAATCCTCAGGTTTATAAAATTTTCCTCCTTTTGAAATATATTTTTGAATCGAATTGGCTGTCTTTTCCCTGATGCCCAATCTTATCCAATCCTTTGCTGATATGGTGTTTGGATCAAAATAAAAAAGCGCTTCTTTTTTTACTGATTCATCTTTTTCAGCAGCTGGAAACTTATTTTCGTAGTGATTTCCGGAGTTAGAATAGATTTTTTTTGAAGAAGAATCGATTTGAAGCCAGGCGATTTCTTTTTCAAATTCAGAAGTATCAATGTTTTCTTCCCTCCTGAAATATGGGAATAAAATTGGCAAAAAAATTAAAGTGATGATGATAGAAATGACATAAATAATCCCCAGTCTTTCTTTTTTAGTAAAGCAGAAGTAGTGATTTAAAAGCCGCCACATAAGGGAAGTTTTTAAAAAGTAAATTACTACTAATAAATATCATACTGAAAAAGGTTAACAACTTTTTTTACATTACCGAACCTTTTTATTTATCGACTGTGATGTTTTAATTAATTCTTCTGCGCAATTACCTCATTTTCTTCTCCTCTTTTTTCAGGCCTCATTTGCGGAAAAAGCAAAACATCCTGTATCGATGCCTGGTTGGTAAGCAACATCGCCAAACGATCTATTCCAAAGCCAATACCGCTCGTTGGTGGCATTCCATATTCCAGTGCACGCAAAAAGTCGTAATCAATAAACATAGCTTCGTCATCGCCGCGCGCCATTAATTTTGATTGCTCTTCGAAACGTTCCCTTTGTTCTAACGGA
>JBQCFO010000002.1:0-2989 GCA_051959055.1 Ginsengibacter sp.
CAGCCGCTTTATTTAAAAGCATGGCGGAAGAATCAGAAGGCATTCCTGAAAAATCTTCTCCCTGCAAAACTTTTATGCCCATTGTTTTTGTAAAATCAACATCGGCAGTAAGGCCTGAAAAAATAATACTTGAGTTGGCCGGTCTTCCATTCCATTCAGGTGCTGGTTGTTTCCACCATATTTGGGTGATAGGTGAAAGTGTTCTTGTAACAGAACTAATCATTCCTGTTTTGCGCAATTCATCTTTTATAACATCATAACTTTTCTGTGTGTCGGGTGTGGCCGGTATTATAACAAGATTATCCGGATCATAACCCGTATCCCTGTTTCTTATATGCCTTATCTGCTCATAAACAATAATGGTTGCCGAAATAAGAAGGATGGAAATTATAAATTGCGCAACTACTAAGATCCGCCGCGGTACTACACCGCTTTTGCCCGGCAGGAATGTTCCTTTTAAAACTTTCACAGGATTGAATGAAGAAAGATATAAAGCTGGATAACTTCCTGCAACAGCACCGGTGAATAAAATAATTGCCAATGCACCAAGCCAGAACAAAGGCTGAGCAAGATTTAAAGAAAGATGTTTCTCAACCAAAGCGTTGAAAGCCGGCAACAATGCAAACACAGCTAATACAGAAAAAACAAAGGCAAAAAGCGTAAGTATCATGCTTTCTAAAAAGAACTGAAATACCAATTGTTTCTTGTCGGAACCAAGTGTTTTTCGTACGCCTACTTCTTTAGCTCGTTTTTCAGAACGTGCTGTAGAAAGATTCATAAAATTAATGCAGGCAATCAACAATATTATTATTGCAATAATGCTGAACATCCTGACATAATCAATAATACCGCCGACATTTTTCCCATCTTTAAAATCACCTGACAATCTCCATTTGCTCATGGGGAAAGCAAAATAAGTGCTGATGTTTTTATCACCTGGATCATGCTGGTATTTAACATCATTGATTTGCTTTTCGAGTGAAGAAAGATTGGCTCCGGGTACAGCCTGCACAAATACAGTCCATGAAGAATTTTGCCAATTGTTCATGGCTCGCATTGTATTCTCGTCTGAATAATTGAATGTATTAATATAGTCAAACTGAAAGGTAGAATTACCGGGAGGATCAGCAATGATGGCCGTAACTTTTGCATCTTCCTGGTTATCCAGTTTTATTACTTTATTAAGCGCTTCGCCATTACCAAAAAAAGTTTTGGCAGCGCTTTGTGTTAACACAATAGAATGCACGTCCTGCAAAGCTGTTGCGGGATTACCTTCAATAAATTTCCAGGTAAACATGTTGAAAAAATGATCGCTTACAGTAAAGCCTTGCTTTTTCAATTTCAGATCGCCATACGTTAACACCCGAGGTTGCTGATGGGTAGTTACCACAGCATATTTCACCTGCGGCATTTGCTTTTCAATAGATGATGCCAGCGGCAGAATCATATTTTCATCAGTAAATATTTGATTATCGAACTTGCGGTTAGCGATTATCTTATAAATATTATTATAGTTGGAATGGAACTTATCGTAATTAAGTTCATCATGCACCCAGATAAGAATAAGCATAGTGCAGGTAATACCAATGGTCAACCCCAATAAATTGGTGATCGAAAAGCCTTTATTCCGGAACAAATTCCGCCAGGCGATTTTAAAATAATTTTTGAACATAAAAGTTGATTTATGATTTATTGGTTTCTGATTTAATTCCGACTCACCACCAATCACCAATCGCGATATTCATTCACTTCTCAAGCTCTTAACCGGATTTGCCAAAGCCGCTTTAATTGCCTGAAAACTCACTGTTATCAATGCAATCAGTAATACAGCGAAACCAGCAACAATAAAAATCCACCATGAGATATTTGTGCGGTAAGCAAAGCTTTGCAACCATTTGTTCATTACCCACCATGCCACAGGAAAGGCAATCACTGCTGCTATCGATACCAGTTTTAAAAATTCTTTTGAAAGCATTTGTGTTACCTGCCTTTCACTTGCGCCTAACACTTTTCTTATACCGATTTCTTTTGTGCGTTGTTCTGCTGTGTATGTTACCAAACCAAATAAGCCGAGGCAGGCGACAAATATGATCAGCATGGAAAAAATGTTTAAAACAGTTCCTGTTTTTTGTTCAGCCGAATAGGCTTTATTATAAAGATCATCGAGAAAACTATATGTGAAAGGTTCATCCGTATTATACCCATCCCATTTCTTTTTCATCGTGGCAAGCAGGCCGGGAATATCCGTTGTTTTTATTTTAAATATTAATCCGCCTTCAGGCTGCAGGTTCATCAATAAGGGAGAAATAGTTTCATGCAGCGATTTAAAATTGAAATCTTTTACTACACCAATTACATGAAAAGGAGCATTGTTACCTCTGTCGCTGTTTTGACGAATGATGGTTTTTCCCACTGCACTCTGATCGTTCCATCCCAACGCTCTTACAGCGCTTTCATTAATCACAAGCGCGAATGAATCTGTCGGAAATTCCTTTGAAAAATTTCTTCCGGTAATGATTTGCATTCCCATTGTCGGAATATATTGTTCATCTACATGATATTCCACAGCATTCAATAAATGATTTTCATCGCCTTGCGGATATGCCAGTGCATTGTTATAATTGCTTGGCCCGGCGGGTTTATACCACGAAACAGTTGCATTTACAACACGGGAATCTTTCAGCATTTCTTCTTTATACACCTGCTCATTCTTTCCTAATGCATAAGAATTGGGAATGGTTAATACCTGCTCTTTATCATAACCAAGATTTTTATTTTCAATAAACTTCAGTTGCTGATACACAACAATAGTGCTGATGATAAGTGCAACAGAAATAAAAAACTGGAACACAACCAAACCGCTGCGCAACCCAAAGCTTTTATTGTTAGCAGTCAGTTTGCCTTTTAATACTGTAATGAGTTTGAATGAGGAGAGATAAAATGCAGGATAAATGCCAGCTGCAAGGCCTACCAACAAACCCAAAACAAC
>JBQCFO010000003.1:0-9206 GCA_051959055.1 Ginsengibacter sp.
CTGTGCGTAGTCAATAGCAGTGTCCGGATAGGTGCCTGTAATGGCGAGGTTCATAATAGCGCTCGTTGCCCTGTTGAACCCCGTGCCGGAATGACCATAAGCAGGAAAGGTTTTAGTGTCTTAAACAACAAAAAAATGATGCGCTAAACCGGACTTATGCGGGTGTTGAATAAAAAATTGGACTACTTTTAAAAAGTTGCCGAGTCTGAAGTTGATATATGTTTTGAAAACCTGGTAGCTCCACGGCACTTACTGTCCCAACAAACCCTCCAGGCCGAAATAAACAACTGTATCAAAAGCGAATCGCAACTGTATCAAAAGCGGACAAACTTTATTTTTTTATTTTTTATAAATAGCTGATTATCAATTTTTTTTATTGTGGCATTAATTTTTGGGCAAATGCACGATGCCGTTCATTTTAATCGTAAAAAAACAGATTTTTCCGGTGGACGTACGAAAAGTAACAACCGGTTGGGAAGGGGTCATATTTCGTACTACAAAAAACAAGCTCAAACGATGATCAAAAACTATTTTAAAATCGCATTCAGAAATTTATGGAGAAATAAAGGTTTTTCTGCTATTAATATTTTCGGCCTGGCTATTGGTATGGCCAGCGCTATCCTCATTTTATTGTGGATGCAAAATGAAGTGAGCCACGACAGGTTTCATGAAAAAAAAGATCGCATTTATCTGATGAATAACCGGGACCATTTTAATGGAGAATTACATGCCTGGAGTACAACGCCTAAAATTCTTGGCCCTACTTTAAAAGCAGATTATCCGGAGGTGGAACAAGCTGTTAGGGTGACCGATGCTGATTTTTTATTTACTGTTGGCGATAAACATTTGAATGCTCGTGGCAATTTTACTGATTCAGGTTTTTTAAAAACATTTAGTTTCCCATTGCTGGAAGGTAATATCAATACGGCTTTGAGCGAAAATTATCATATTGTCATTACAAAGAAATTAGCTAAAAAATTGTTTGCAGACGGAGACGCTATGGGAAAAAGTATCCGCATCGACAGCAACGCAAATTTTATTGTAAGCGGCGTGATGCAGGATTTACCAAATAACACGGTCTTCAATTTTGAATATTTATTACCATGGTCTTACCTGCAAACCATTAACCAGGATGATAAATATTGGGGCAATAATTCCGTCTCAACTTTTGTGTTGTTAAAACCAGGAGTTTCAGAAGCAGCATTTGATAATAAAGTAAGGGATATTACTATTAATCATACAAAAGATGGTGACAATTCTACTACACAGGTTTTCACTCAGCCTTTTAAAGATAAATGGCTTTATGGCAAAGATGATAACGGGAAATATGTGGCAGGAAGAATGGAACGGGTAAAAACCTTTGGCATTATTGCGGCACTTATCTTATTGATTGCCTGCATCAATTTTATGAACTTAAGCACAGCAAGAAGTGAAAAAAGAGCCAAGGAAGTAGGCATTAGAAAAGTAGTAGGCGCACAAAAAAAATCATTAATCGCTCAGTTTATTGGTGAAAGTATTTTACTCGCATTTCTTTCCGGCATCATTGCAATAATCCTTGTTCAGCTTGTGTTACCGCCATTTAACACGCTTGTAGAAAAAAATCTTTACATTGATTTTGGTAACATTCAATTCTGGATTTTTGCAATCTCATTTATTTTATTTACCGGTTTTATTGCCGGCAGTTATCCTGCATTTTTCCTTTCTTCCTTTCAGCCGGTAAAAGTATTAAAAGGTACTTTCAGGTCAGCACAGTCTGCCATTAATCCACGAAAAGTGATGGTCGTATTGCAATTCACATTTGCCATCGCTTTGATTATCTCTACAATTATTGTTGAACACCAGATACAATATGCCGAATCGCGCGATTCAGGATATGAAAAAGATAAACTGGTATATGTGCCCATCGAAGGAGAAATCGATAAACATTATGAAGCCATTAAAAACGATTTATTAGGCAAAGGTGCGGCAACGGCAGTTACCAAATCCATGAGTCCGATTTCACAAAGGTACAGCGATGGATGGGGATGGACATGGCAGGGGAGTAACGAAGCGGATAAAAAGACAGATTTTGTAAGAATGGCTTCGGATGCAGATTTCATCAGGACAATGGGCGCCAAATTAATTGCCGGAAGAGATATTGATATCAAAAATTATCCTGCAGATTCTACAGCGATGCTGCTGAATGAAACAGCCGTAAAAGCAATGCGGTTTAAAAATCCCATTGGCCAGATGGTAAACGCCGATAATAAACAATGGACTATAGTGGGTGTGGTGAAGGATTTTATTTATGAATCACCTTATGAGAAAATAAATCCCCTGGTAATTATGGGGCCAAAAAGTTGGTTTACTACGATTCATTTTAAATTAAATCCTGCAAATTCTACAGAAAAAGATTTGCAGCTTGCCCAAAATGTTTTTAAAGAATATAATCCGCAATATCCTTTCAATTATCGTTTTGTAGATGTAGAATACTCAAAAAAATTTGGGGAAGAAAAAAGAACCGGCACACTGGCGGCTTTATTTGCAGGCCTTACTATTTTCATTTCCTGTCTCGGATTATTCGGACTGGCGACCTACATGGCTGAAAACAGGATTAAAGAAATCGGCGTGCGAAAAGTGCTGGGAGCTTCGGTTACAAGCATTACCACACTTTTATCGAAAGAGTTTTTAAAGCTGGTAATTATCTCCTTTGTTATTGCTGCGCCGATTGCATGGTGGGCTATGCACACCTGGCTGCAATCTTATACTTACCGCATCAGCATTCAATGGTGGGTGTTTGCATTGGCAGGATTAGTATCAGTAATCATTGCGATACTTACTGTAAGCTACCAGGCAATAAAAGCTGCAATTGCCAATCCTGTGAAGAGTTTGAGAAGTGAATGATCAGCTAATGTGACAATTGGCTGATGTGCTGATTAGCTAATGTCAAAATGAAGAATCGTGGTATTTGTTGGTTTACTGAGATAACAGCAATGAGTACGGCAAATTAGGAATAACGTCAACTTAAAAGTTATGATAAAGAATTATTTCAAAAGCGCCTGGAGAAATTTGAGGAGTAATAAACTTTATTCTGCCATCAATATTTTTGGACTCGCCATTGGAATCAGTTCTTCGTTGGTAATTTTTTTGATTGTTCAATATGATTTCAGTTTTGATAAATTTGAACATGACAGGAATCGCATTTATCGTGTTGTTACACAGGATGCTCATCATGCAAGAATAGCGCCTTTTCCAATGGTGGATGCTCTACGAAATGAAGTGCCAGGATTAAATGTGGTAGCGCCTCTCATGCTTTGGAACTACGATGTGAAAGTGGCTATAAATACATCCCAAAACCTAAAGCCTGTTGATTTTAAGAATGAACCAAACATCATTTTTACAGATGATGAATATTTTAAACTTATCAACTATAAATGGTTGGCAGGCTCACCTGAGACTTCATTATCAGCACCCAATCAAACCGTAATAACTGAGCAAAATGCAAAAAGATTTTTTCCCAACCTTCCGTTGAATGAAATAATCGGGAAGGAAATTATATTTAATGATACGGTGCTAACTACAGTGACTGGAATTGTAGAAAATCTAAAGGCACATACAGATTTTAATTTTCAGACGTTTGTTTCGATTGCTACACACAAAACATTGCATCCGCATCAGTCCCCTAACTGGAAAATTGGTTCTTGCCAGCTATTTTTAAAACTGTCAAAAAATGCGAGTCCGAAAGCTGTTAATGGTCAACTCGAAAAAATTTTCCTTTCACATTCCGGGCTCTCCAATATCACATTCGGGCTGCAACCATTATCTGATTTACATTTCAGTAATGTTACCGACGATTTCGTAGAAAGGAAGGCCTATATGCCGGCGCTGTATGGATTGATGGCTGTAGCGGCAATCTTGTTGCTTTTGGCTTGTATCAATTTTATTAACCTGACCACGGCGCAAGCTTCGCAAAGAGCCAAAGAAATAGGCATTCGCAAAACGTTGGGTGGTTCCCGAAAGCAACTGATGTTCCAGTTTTTGAGTGAAACATTTTTAATGACGTTAGCCGCGACTTGTCTTTCTGTTTATTTTGCTCCTGTATTAGTGAGAGCATTTGCAGATTTTATCCCGGAAGGCGTTCAGTTTAATATTCAACAACCAGGAGTCATTTTATTCTTGTTAATTATTACGTTTTTTGTCACTGTTTTTTCCGGCATCTATCCTGCGTTGATTATTTCCTCTTACAAGCCTGTTACTGTTTTAAAAAATCAAATCGTGGCTGGTTCAGTAAACACGCGGCAATTATTTTTCAGGAAAACGCTCACCGTTTCTCAATTTGTATTTGCACAAATTTTTATAATTGCTACGCTGGTAGTAGGCCAACAAATACATCTTGAACTCAACAAGGACATGGGTTTTAAAAAAGATGCCATCATTTATTTTGGAACAAATTATAGCGATACTTCTACGGCAAAAAGAAAAGTTTTGTTCCAAAGATTTAAGGCTATTCCTGAAATTGCGAATGTAAGTCTTGCCGGGTTTCCTCCATCCACCAACGGCGCATTGGGATTCAATTTAAAATATGAAACCGCAAAAGAGATTATCGATACACAGGTAAGGATAAAACCGGCTGATACCAATTATCTGAAGTTATATCACATCAAATTATTAGCAGGGACAAATCTTCCTTCCAGCGACCGGGTTAACGGTTTACTGATCAATGAAAAGTGTGCGCAAATACTTGGATTTCAGGATCCACACGATGCTGTTGGAAAATATGTTGAGACCAATATGTATCCTGAAAAACTTCCCGTCGCAGGTGTAGTTTCCAACTTCATCCAGGGATCCCTTCATGATGAAATAATGCCGTTGGTAATTGTTAACGATAAAAGTATGGAGCTTACGTTTAATGTTGCTTTATTGCCTGAAAATGCAGAAGGCACTTCGTGGAAAACGGCAATAAATAAAATTACAAAAGCATTCAAAGAAATTTATCCTGACACCGACTTGCAAATACATTTCCTTGATGAAAGCATCGCAAAATATTATACTGCAGATCAAAATATTTCAACATTATTAAAGTGGGCTACCGGGCTTGCGATAGTGATAAGTTGCCTTGGTTTATTTGGACTGGTAATTTATACAACCAATCAAAGGACGAAAGAAATCGGTATCAGAAAAGTGATAGGTGCAAGTGTGTCCCAGATTGTTACGTTACTATCGAGGGATTTTCTAAAATTAATAGGCATCGCATTTTTAATTGCCGTTCCGATAGTGTGGATTGGAGCAAATAAATGGTTGGAAAATTTTGCTTTTAAAATTCATTTAAGTGTGTTGGTTTTTATAACCGGTGGCTTGATGATGCTGTTCCCTGCGTTCATTATTTTGTTTTTGAGAACGTATAAATCGGCGACCGCTAATCCCGTGGAGAGTTTGAGAAGTGAATAACATGAATTCGAAAAATTGAAGTGCAGTAAACGTAGAAATAACTACTTTTTATATTCGACAAACAACAAAAAAACAACGGTCATGTTTAAAAACTATTTCAAAATTGCCTGGCGGAACTTATGGAATAATAAGGTGTATTCCTTTATCAATATTTTGGGTCTTGCCATGGGCATGACGGTTGTTATTCTGATTGCATTGTGGATCTGGGACGAATGCTCGTTTGACAGATACCACACCAACCACGACCAGGTGGCACAGGTAATGACTACTTTTATTGACAACGATGGAAAGATGGTCACAGGTCCGGCAGTTTGCATGCCGATAGGGGAGGAACTGCGCAACAAGTATGGGAATGATTTTAAAAGCATTGCCATGACGTCCTGGAATTTTGGGCACGTACTGGCGGTTGGTGAAAAGAAAATTGTTGAAAAAGGGATGTGGGTCGAAGACAATTTTCCATCCATGTTTTCTTTAAGAATGATTCGTGGAAATGTCCATGCATTATCCGATCCCTCGTCGATTATTATCAACGCTACTCTTGAAAAAACTTTATTTGGAAATGCAGATCCGTTGAATCAAATGCTGAAACTTGACAATAAAGAAAGTTATAAAGTTGCGGGTGTCTTTGAAGACCTTCCATACAACACGACTCTGTACAGTTCAAAATATTTTCTGCCCTGGAAAAAATACATTACCACTCAGAAATGGCTCAAAGACGCCGCTACTCAATGGAATAACCACTCATGGCAGGCTTTTGTACAGCTGGCAAATAATGTAAACATGGACGCGGAAACAAAGAAAATAAAGGATGTAGTGATGGTTCATAAAAATGTAGCTACCGATGGCGTGGAAGAAGCTTATCTCTTTCCGATGAATAAATGGCGTTTGTACAGCGACTTTAAAAATGGAAAAGCCGAAGGTGGCCGTATTCAATTTATCTGGTTGTTTTCGATCATCGGCTTTTTTGTACTCATGCTGGCCTGCATCAACTTTATGAATCTTTCTACAGCGCGTAGTGAAAAAAGGGCAAAGGAAGTAGGCATCCGGAAAACCGTTGGTTCATTGCGCATACAACTGGTACGCCAGTTTCTGAGCGAGTCTGTCTTTGTCGCATTCGTGTCTTTTATTTTTTCAATACTGCTCGTGATTTTGATGATGCCGCTGTTTAACAAGCTGGCCGATAAGCACATCGGGATTCCCTGGAGCAATGCCACTTTCTGGTTGCTGACGATTGCTTTTACATTAATTACGGGAATCATCTCAGGAAGCTATCCTGCATTTTATTTATCCAAATTTGAGCCGATAAAAGTATTAAAAGGAACATTCCGTGTCGGAAGATTTGCATCCCTGCCGCGCAAAATTTTAGTGGTGGTGCAGTTTACTTTTTCAATTGCGTTGATCATTGGCACGATCATCGTTTTCAAGCAAATCCAATTTGCAAAAAACCGCCCGGTCAATTACCATAGCGAGGGCTTGATTACCATCGATATGTCGACGCCTGATCTCTATGGACACTACGATGCAATACGGAGCGATCTGCTGGCAACAGGTGTCGTAGAAAATATGGCGCAATCTTCAAGCCCTACCACAGCTGTTTATGCCAACCAGATCGGGTTTAACTGGCAGGGAAAAGATCCGGGTTCATTACCTTCTTTTGGCACCATTGCGGTAACCGAAGATTTTGGCAAAACGATTGGCTGGCAGTTAAAAGAAGGAAGAGATTTTTCTAAAGATTTTGCAACAGATAGCCTGGGAATGATCCTGAACGAAGCCGCCGTAAAGCTGATTGGGATGAAACAGGACATTATTGGACAGACCATCCAGTTTGATGATAAAAATTATCACGTGGTAGGCGTAATAAAAGATATGATAATGCAGTCGCCTTACAAACCTGTTACGCCCACAGTTTTTTTATACGATCGAAACTGGGCCAGTGTAATAACGGTCGCCATCAAACCTGGTGCGCCTGTTACAGATGCGCTTGCTAAAATAGGAACTGTTTTTAAAAAGTTTAATCCCGGTGCGCCGTTCGATTATACTTTTAATGATGAAACGTATGCTAAAAAGTTTTCGGACGAGCAGCGCATTGGAAATCTTTCCACGTTCTTCACCATCCTCGCCATCTTTATTTCATGTCTTGGTCTATTCGGCCTGGCTTCCTTTGTTGCCGAACAACGCAAAAAGGAAATCGGTGTCCGCAAAGTATTGGGCGCTTCGGTGTACAATCTCTGGCAGATGCTGTCAAAAGAGTTTGCCCTGCTTGTCACTATTTCCTGCCTTATCGCTATTCCGCTGGCCTGGTATTATTTGAACAAATGGTTGAACCAATATGATTATCACACCACCGTCTCATTCTGGATTTTTATCTTTTCCGGATTGGGCGCGCTGATCATCACACTGATAACAGTAAGCTTCCAGGCGATAAAAGCGGCGATAGCCAACCCGGTGAAAAGTTTGAGAACGGAATAATGTGCTAATGTGAAAATGTGAAAATTCGAAAATGTGAAAATGGGAAAATGGGAAAATGTGGAGATGCCCGGAGCGAGTCCCTCTCCTTCGGAGAGGGATTGGGGTGAGGTTTTGAATTTGAAAATGAGAAAATATGAAATATGAAAATATGGAAATGCCCGGAGCGCGTCCCTCTTCCTCGGAGAGGGGTTGGGGTGAGGCTTTAAATCATAAATCAATTGTATGTTGACAAATTATTTCACAACCGCCTTTAGAAGTTTAACCCGGAATAAAAGTTATGCCGTCATCAACATTACCGGTTTGGCGCTTGGCATTGCTGTCTGCATGATCATATTTATGATTATACAATACCATGCAAGTTTCGATAATTTTCATAAAAACAAAAACAATACATACCGGCTGCTGACCGAATTTCATCATGCAGACAGTAAAGATATTTTCTATGGCCATGTTGTTCCTTTCGGAATGCCTAATGCTTTGCGCGCTGCTTTCCCGCAGATAAAAGTAATTGCGCCTTTTTTAGGGTCAGGCAAGGACCAGTTTGTGGTAGATCAAAATGGCAATATTCCGCTTAAAAAATTTAAAGAAGAAACTGGTGTTTTTTATACTGTGCCTTCATTTTTTAAAATATTCGATTTTCCCTTGTTGGCTGGTTCTTACGAATCGTTGAGCGAGCCGGCCAATGTTTTGCTTTCTAAAGAAACGGCAGAAAAGTATTTCGGCAGTTGGAAAGATGCGATGGGTAAAACCATCCGCATGAATAATGATATGCTGTTAAAAGTAAGCGGGGTCCTTGCTCCGGTTCCTGCCAATACAGATTTCCAAATGAAGGTTGTAGTTTCTTACGGCACGGGCTTTACAAAAGATTTAAAAACGTCTGCTGATTATGATAATGTAAGTGGAAGTTTTGGCTGCTACATTTTATTGCCGGAAAATATCAATGCAACTGCATTTGAAAAACAGTTACGTGCCTATTCAATAAAAATAAAATCACCGGACGATAAAGACCAGGTGACGATGGAGCCGTTGGCCGCTGCTCATTATAATACGCAAGCCGGCGATTTTAGCAATAAGTCTGTCAGCCATACGATGATAGATGTGTTATGGCTGATAGCCGCATTTATACTTTTAATTGCCTGTGTAAATTTTATTAATCTTTCAACGGCACAAGCTGTAAACCGGGCAAAAGAAATTGGTGTGAGAAAAGTGTTGGGTAGTAATAAATGGCAATTAAAATTGCAGTTTCTTGCTGAGACTTTTTTAATTGTATTCACTTCTGTTCTCTTGTCCTTAATGATTGCACTTCTTAC
>JBQCFO010000004.1:0-4877 GCA_051959055.1 Ginsengibacter sp.
AAAATTAATATGCTCGAGCAATTTAAAGTGTTACTCCTAAATCGTGCAAACAGAGTAATTGGTGTTTATGAAGCTTCTTCAGGCGGAATTACCGGAACTATTGCCGATTCAAGATTGACATTAGCAACAGCTATTAAAGGCCTTGCTGTTTCAATAATTCTTTCACATAACCATCCAAGTGGAAACTTAGTACCAAGTGCAGCCGACGAAGATCTCACTTCAAAAATAAAATTAGCTTGTAGGTATCATGATATCAAAGTACTTGATCAGGTAATTATTTCAAGTGAAGGATATTGTTCATTTGCTGATGAGGGGCTTATTTAGGTCCCTTTTTCTAATAACTCAAAGAATTTCATTCCTTCTTATTATACAAATTATGACAATTGCCATTCATTTGTGTGATAGATCAAATCAAAAGGAAGACTTATCCGAAAGAGTGCTTTTAGGGAAATTGCAAATTCTAAATAGCGAATTTTAAAAATTACCTCACTACTCTTCCACTTGCATCCCCTTTCACCAAGCTTTTTACATCGTTTAATGTAGCATGATTCATATCGCCGGGGATTGTATGCTTCAATGCTGACGCTGCTACTCCAAATTCTGCCGCATCGGTTAAATTCATTCCTGTAACTAATCCATAAATAAATCCACCGGCAAAAGAATCGCCGCTGCCCACACGGTCCACAATTCGTACTTCATATTTTTTAGAATGATAAAATTCATTCCCGTCATAAACCAATGCGCTCCATCCGTTGTCTGATGCGCTATAACTTTCTCTTAATGTTGATGCAATATACCTGAAACCAAACTTTTCTTTCATTTGCCCGAAAACATCTTTATAACCATCCAGGTTTAATTCACCTTTGGTAACATCAGTTCCTTTGCTTTTAAATCCCAGGGTTGTTTCTGCATCTTCTTCATTTCCGATGCACACATCCACAAATTTGCAAAGTTTTGTCATTACTCCTTTTGCCTTATCCTTACTCCATAATTTTTTACGGTAATTCAAGTCAATACTTGTAGTAATCCCTTTTGATTTTGCGGCTTTCAACGCAGCTTCTGTTAACGCAGCGGCTTTGTCGCTTAATGCCGGTGTAATTCCTGTTGTATGAAACCAGGAGGCATTTTCAAATATTTTATCAAAATCATAATCGCTGATCTCGGCTTCTGCTATGGCGGCATCTGTACGATCATAAATCACCTGTGAAGCACGCATCGATGCGCCGGTTTCCAGAAAATAAATGCCTAATCTTTTTCCGCCACGGGCAATGTATTGCGTGTCGACTCCGTATTTTCTTAAATGGTTGATGGCTGACTGGCCGATTGCATTATCCGGAACTTTGGAAACAAAAACCCCATTTAATCCGTAATTGCAAAGAGCGGCAGACACATTAGCTTCACCACCGCCATAGGTCGCGTCGAAACTATCCGCCTGTACGAACCTTTTATAATCCGGTGTTGATAAACGAAGCATGATTTCTCCAAGAGTTACTACTTTTTTTGACATGTTATTAGGTAATTAAATTGACAAAATAAATTTCTCTTTACTATCGCATACTATCTTTGGTTTGAAAGACCTACCGGTAGTTTTGTTCCATTAAATATATTCCTTTACCGTTTAAACACCGCTGAAAATAGAAAAGCCGCCATCCACATTGATAACAGTGCCTGTAACAAAACGTGAAGCGTCGCTCAGCAGCCATATAAGAGTACCTATAAGTTCTTCCGGTCGGCCAAAGCGGTTAAACGGAGTATTCAGAGACACCAGGTTTCCGCGTTGAGTAAGGGTGCCGTCGTCGTTTGTTAATAGCTTCCTGTTTTGTTCAGTAAGAAAAAAGCCCGGTGCTATAGCATTCATTCTTATTTTATCTCCATACCTTTTTCCCAGTTCGACAGCAAACCAGCGGGTATAATTATCTATTGCACTTTTAGCCAGTGAATATCCCAAAATTTTGGTGATCACTCTTTGCGAAGCCATCGAAGAAATGTTTACGATACTTCCACTGCCCTGATCTCTTATGGCTTCCCCGAAAATTTGGGTCGGTAACATAGATCCAAATAAATTCAAACTCATCACTTCATTAAAGGCGGTAAAGTTCAAGTTGAAAATATCGTCATCAGGCTGAATTACAGCACCGGCAATATTTCCACCTGCTCCGTTTACCAGTCCATCTATTTTTCCATAAATACCCAGTAATTTTTCTTTTGCCATCTCAAGATCCTGCTCATTCATGACATCAGCAATCAAAGCAACCGCTCTGCCACCGCTCCTGATGGCTGCATTTACTCTTTCATTCGCTACTTTTTTGTTTCTGCCCAGAACGCCAACAATACCTCCTGCCCTGGCTATTCCTTCTACAAATGAGCCACCTAATATACCGGTAGCGCCTGTTACCACAATCACCCTATCTTTCAATAGAAATTCCGTATCACTTAACACGCTGTTATTTTTTAGGTTAATAATATTTTTAATGTGCGCTAAATCTATCACTTTAGTTGTAGTGGAATTCTGAAAACTATAAAAGTTGTTTGAAGAAAGCCGTAACAAAGAATAATTTGCAGCAGCGTCAGTTCCTTCACACTTTATCTTTTACGGCAGATAATGCGGGGGCATCTAGGAATAAAATAGCATTAGGATGGGTTCTCAAAATAGTTGCCGGACATTTTGTATCAACTGGACCATTTAACGTGCTGTTCACTGCTTCAGCTTTCCGGTTTCCCGGCACATTACAGATGATTGTCTTACAATTCATGATAGCCGGAATGGTAAGTGTGATAGCCATACCGGGGACTTCTTCCAGCGACGAAAACCATCCTTCATTAAACTGCTGCTTCCTGCAATCCTGATCAAGTTCAACCATTTTCACAATTTGTGGATCATTAAAATCGGCTACAGGCGGATCATTAAAAGCGATATGCCCGTTTTCCCCAATTCCGATACAGGCTAAATCGATTGGATATTGTTGCAGCAGATTTTCATATTCTTTTATTTTACCCGAAATATCCTTCGCATCCCCTTCTAACAAATAGTATTTATTGGGCTTTACAAACTTCAATATTCTGTCTATCAGGTACCTGCGGAAACTGGCCGGATGATCTTTAGTGATACCGACATACTCATCCAAATGAAAAACCGTTATTTTATTCCAATCTGTTTTCTGATGTTTTAAAGCCTCCAGAAAAGAAAACTGGGAAGTACCTGTGGCGAGAATCAAATTGGCAAAACCTTGTTTTTCAATTGCTGAATTAAGATAAGCAGCTGCTAAAACCGCAGATGCATTCCCCATTTCATTTTCAAGCTCATAGATTCTAACCTCAAGCTTATCTTTTTTAAATAATCTATACCTTGCCATAATTATGTTGAATTTTGGATAAAAAAGGTTAATATTATAACTGCACTTTATTCATCTTTGGAACGAGGAAATGAATAATTATCCATGCGATGAGAAAAGAGATGCCACAAATAATGAATATCAGGTTATAGCCGACAACTATATTTTGAGTAGCTTTATAAAAATCCAGAATATAACCTATGAAAAGCGGAAATATTACACTGCCTATGGCGCCTGCCATTCCTCCTAATCCTACTACAGAGGCGACTACCTTTTTGGGAAACATATCAGGAACTATGGCATAAATATTCGCACTCCATGCCTGATTAGCCGCCACAGACAAGCTTAGCAAACCGACTACCATCCAGATATTGTCTGTAAACCGGGTAATCATGATGGGAGCTACACAAATAGCAGAAATAAAAAGAGCAATCTTCCTGGCTTTATACGCTGCCCATCCTTTTTTTATCAGCCAGGAAGACAAGTATCCTCCTCCCAAACTGCCTACCATAGTTCCGGAATAAATAAGTACAAGAGGGAGGTTGGGTTGTTTAAAATCAAGGTGAAAAATTGAACTGAAATAGGAAGGCAGCCAAAAAAGAAAGAAAAACCAGATAGGATCCGTAAAAAACTTGCCGGCAATAAAAGCCCATGTTTGTTTTAATCCAAGTAATTTTTTCCAGGAAACAGGCTCTTCATTTACTGCAGAAGCCACGGATTCATTTCCGCTAAGGATGTAATCAAGTTCAGGCTTCTTTAGTTTTTTTTGTTCTTCCGGTATTTTATAAAAATACCGCCAGGCTATCAGCCAAAGGAAACCAAGAGAGCCTGTAATTATAAAAGCAGCCTTCCATCCAAACGTTAATAATAATATAGGCACGAGAACCGGCCCGATACAAGCACCTATGTTAGAACCGGAATCCATGATACCTATTGCAAATGCTCTTTCTTTTTTAGGGAACCACTCAGCAACCGTTTTAACAGCAGCAGGATAATTTCCCGATTCTCCTAATCCAAGTATTGATCTCGCAACTCCAAATCCAAATGTAGATTTAGCAACAGAATGAAGCATTGCGGCAAGACTCCAAACAGTAACAGAAATCGTATAGCCGATCTTTGTACCTATCTTATCTATTATCCTGCTGTAAAGGCCGAGGCCTATAGCGTAACAAACGGTAAACCCCATAACAATCCTGCTATAATCAGTTTCTGACCATCCGAAAATTTGTTCCAGCTCAGGTTTGAGCAACCCAAAAATCTGCCTGTCAATATAATTTATTGTTGTTGCAGCAAACAGCAAAAAGCAAATAAACCATCTGTAATTTCCTATTTTTTCCCGCATAGTACTTATTTATTGAACCTGTTTATAAAATAATTTATCAACGTCATTTGATTCGGTTCACCCTATCATTTTTTAGCTGAAATCCTCTATTATTTAATGATGGTATTTGGCTAAACTACCTCAAATTTTTACACCAACTTATCAATTGGCAGAGTGTAAACCCGCAAAAACCAGCTACAACGTTTGAAATATTTTTTACAACG
>JBQCFO010000005.1:0-4483 GCA_051959055.1 Ginsengibacter sp.
TCTTTTACAGGATTAAATAAACGCGGACAAAAATTGGTGCTCTGGGCCTGCGATACACAAAGCGCTGCAAGTAAACAAATGTATAAGCCTGTTCCTTTTTTTATAAGCAGTCGTGGCTACGGGATGTTTGTCCACACTACATCTCCTGTAACCATGGACTTTGGTTATACGCATGAAGGAAGCAAGACTTTATTTGTGGGCGATGATCAGTTAGATGTTTTTTTCTTTATAGGTTCGCCAAAAGAAATCCTTAGAGAATACACAAATATTACCGGTAAAAGCTCTATGCCTCCACTCTGGAGTTTTGGTTTATGGATGAGTCGTTTTAGTTATCGCTCTCAAAAAGAAGTGATGATGGTTGCTGATAAGATGCGCAAAAATGGTGTTCCATGTGATGTAATTCATATAGATGCAGGATGGTTTAAAAGCGGCATCAATTGTGATTTTCAATTCGACAAAAAAACATTTCCTGATCCTAAAAAAATGACCTCGGAATTAAAAGAAAAAGGATTCAAAACATCACTTTGGCAAATTCCCTATTTCACCCCATTAAATCCAATATTTAATGAAGTAATAAAAAAGAAATTGTACATCAAAGATGGAAATGGAAATGTGTCAACTGAAGATGCGATTCTTGATTTTTCTAATCCGGAAACGATTGATTGGTACACTCAAAAAATAAAAGAACTTTTACGTTTAGGCATAGCCGTTATCAAGACAGATTTTGGGGAAGCGGCGCCATTAAAAGGTTTGTATGCATCCGGAAGAACCGGATATTATGAGCATAATAATTATCCATTGCGATACACACAACTGGTAAGTAAAATAACACAGGAAGTCAATCATGAAAATCTGATCTGGTCCAGAAGTTCATGGGCAGGTGGACAAAGAAACCCTGTTCATTGGGGCGGAGATGCAGAAGTGTCTGATGCAGGAATGGCGGGCAGTTTGCGCGGAGGCTTGTCTTTAGGATTATGCGGATTTTCATTCTGGAGCCACGATATTGGTGGCTTTTCAGGAACACCAAAAGAAGAACTTTTTAAACGCTGGACATTTTTTGGAATGTTCACATCCCACAGCCGTGTTCATGGATTTCCCCCACGGGAACCGTGGGAATTCAGTGATGATTTTTTAAAAGTTTTCAGGAAGATGGCAGAGATGCGATACTGTTTGATGCCGTATATTTTTTCACAGGCTCTCATTGCTTCACAAAACGGCTTGCCGATGTTGAAAGCCATGTTTTTAAATTATCCTGACGATCCTGGAACATGGAATTTAGAAGATCAGTTTATGTTTGGAGAAGATATGTTGGTAGCACCATTGATGGAAGAAAATACAAGCTCAAGAAATGTTTATTTGCCCAAAGGAAAATGGATTGATTATCAGACAAAAAAAGTATATGATGGTCTCCAATGGACCGATATAAAAGCAGGAGAATTACCGGGAATTGTATTGGTGAAAAATGGTTCTGTAATTCCTCATATTGCTTTGGCGCAATCCACCGAATTTATGGATTGGCAAAATGTGGACTTGGTGGTTTTTGAGGCAGAAAATAAAAATACGAAAGGAATTTTTTATAAGCCTTCTGAGAAAATAATTGAAGTAGAATTAATGAATAAAAATAATAAATGGGAAATCTCTTTAGTTTCTGATAAAAACATTAAACTCAATATCAGGAGTTTTGATGAATAAAATCTAGTGGTTCAGCAAACCAACAAATAACCCGCATTTCAAATTTAACTTTAGCTATAAAACAATTTCAAATTATGCCGTTCTCTCTTTTTAATCCTTTTGAAACTTTATATTTTAATCCTCAAACCTGTTTTTTAACTGGCGAAGATTTGCAAGCAGAGGATGAACAGGTTTGCATTTTCCCTGCATGGATCCTGGATCGTTTTTCTTTGAGAAATAAAAAATTTAAAATGATGGACCAGGTAACCGGCATTCATTACGAAGATTTGAAATTGCCTTGTTCCCTATCTGTAAAAAATGCATTGAATCAGTTGGATGAAGAAATAAAAGAGGCATTTAATAAAGGAAATGATGCCGTAAAAAAAATCCCCGAAGAACGGCTGTTTCTCTGGATGGGTAAAATGGTTTATGGTGTTTTGTATCATGATCTGAATCTTGAGATAAGGCGTTCTTCCAAAAATCCAAAGCTAAAAGAGTTTAAACTTTCGCCTCTGTTAAAAGAACGTTTTGGCAAATTTCATTTAATGTTGCAATCATTGGTTGTTCCAATGGAATTTAAAGGAATGAAACCATGGAGTATCCAGGTTGTAAAACTTAAATATTCTCAAGACACATTTAATTATAAAGACGAACCAACCAATTTGAATTTTTCTTTGGGTATGAATGGCTTTGGAATCGTCGCCTGCCTTCAGGATAATGGCGCTGTTGCAGAAAAACAAGGAGATATTCTCGATAAAATTTTTGACAAAATTTTGCACCCGATTCAGTTTGAAGAACTGTGTGCGCGCTTCCTTTATTCAAATTATTTATTAAAAAAACGCCCTCAACATGTTATTGAAGTAAAGGATGAAAAAGTAGTTATTGAGTCGCTTCCAATAACAGAAACTCTTACTGAACCTGCATTTGGGATATGGGACGATAATATGTTTGCACGGGTTTTAGCCGATTACTGGGAACCGTGGGGTTTTAGCAAAAATGAAATTATTACTCCCCCAGATTCGCCCATCAGTTTTTTGGAAAATGATTACACACATGAATTTATTGAACCTGATTCAATAAAATTGCCGTTTTAGATTTTATAGTAACCGATACTTTTTACTTTGATTAACTCTAATTTTATGAATCATTTAGATGTGATCTGGACTGGTTTTTGTTACCGTATTGCAAAAGCGGCTTATTAATCTTCGGTTTTTTTCTTTGAAAGTTTTACGCCAGGTAAAAATAGAATGTTATGAAAGCATTAGTGATATCGGGCGGTGGAAGCAAGGGTGCTTTTGCCGGCGGCATTGCAGAACATTTGATTAACGATTGTGGAAACTCTTATGATCTTCTTGTGGGATCTTCGGCAGGAAGCCTGCTTTTACCGCATGTAGCACTGGGTAATATTGAAAAGATTAAAAAAATCTTCACTACTGTAAAGCAGGAAGATGTTTTTAATGTGTCACCTTTCAGTACAAAAGAAACCAATGGAAGTTATTTCAAAAGCATCAATCAATTTGCCATTCTTCGCAATATTCTCAGAGGCCATGTCACTTTTGGAGAAAGTGAGAATCTTCGAAATTTAATTTTTAAAAGTCTCACTAAAAAAGAATTTGAAGAGATAAGTTTGCTACACAAGAAAGTGATTGTTACCGTCTCCAATCTTACAAAACAAAAAGTAGAATATTTTAATACAGCTGATAGCAACTATGAAGATTTCTGCAACTGGACGTGGGCTTCGGCCAATGCAGTTCCGTATATGAGCGTGTATGAACACAACAGTTGCCAGTATGCCGATGGCGGTTTTGGGAATCACATTCCAATCAACTGTGCTTTGGAAAATGGGGTTACTGATCTGGACGTAATCATACTTGAAGGTGAAAATGAAATACATAGTTTGCCGCTTGCCCGAAATCCATTCTCTCTTGTGATGGAAACCATAAGTTTTATGAGTAGCCAGATAAGTATGAAAGACCGGATTATTGGAAGGCTGATGGGATTAAACCGTGAACTGGATATCCGGATGTATTTTACCCCAAAACATTTAACCAATAATCCATTTGTATTCAGGCCGGAGTTGATGAGCCAATGGTGGGAAGAGGGATTAGCATTTGCAAGAAACAACGAACCGGTTACTTATAGTCATCGGCCCAATGCAAAATCGGATGGGCAAGCGGCAGTTAATTGAAGGTGTGAAGGTTTAAAGTTGAAGGTACAGTAAAAGCACAAATAAAGCCGATTCATATTTTGGCAAAAAGGGAATCCATATCTTATCCGAAACTTATTATCCAATAACCAAATGGTTTTTCTTATTTTTGAAGCCTCAGTTTTGTTCAGTTTAATTTTAATTTTTTTTTATGAGCATGGTAGATTTAATAATGCCGAAACTTGGCGAAAGTATCATAGAAGCTACAATATTGAAATGGCACAAAAAGCCAGGCGATAAAGTGGCTATGGATGAAACTGTGCTCGATATTGCAACAGATAAAGTAGATAGTGAAGTGCCTTCCACTGCTGAAGGAACGATTTCAGAAATCCTTTATAAAGAAAACGATGTTGTTGCGGTAGGCGCAGTTATTGCGCGGATTAATACCAACGGGAAGGCTTTTGAACATAATGTATTACCACAACCTTCCTCAGCTGATCAACATGAAGAGGCTGAAGTTATGGAAGAAGTTCCTTATCAGCCTGATGAAAGAAAATCAATGAGTAACAATACCTCCGGGATTCGCTTTTATTCTCCTTTGGTTTTGAATATTGCTGCAAGTGAAGGAATTTCTATGAGTGAGCTGGAGAGTATTGAAGGTACAGG
>JBQCFO010000006.1:0-5071 GCA_051959055.1 Ginsengibacter sp.
CAAATCCAAACGCTTGAGTTTGTATTAGTTTACTGTAACAAATAATGCCATCTATCGGTTCTTTTTTATTGATTTGTTTTAATATTAAAAAACACTTATAAAACTTTTTTAATTTTTGCCATCTGCGGATGATAAAATATTTATTGCGCTTTTTTTGATTCAACGCGTGATAAAAATGAAGCCCGTTAATTACGCCTTCTCTTTCGTCTATATATTCATTTCCAAAACAAATAATATAAGTATTAACTCCTTTTTCCAAAAATCCTTTCCCATAAGTGTAAACCCTGTTTGTGGCTGCATTCCCATCGGGGAAAGTAAATAAATCACCGAAAATTACGATAGCCATTTATGTTCTTTTCTTTTGTACACTTTATCCTATAAATAAATTAATTTTTAATCATATCGTAAATATCAAGTAAGTTATTCACAATGGTTTTGGGCTGATGCCTAATCATCGCTTTTTGCCTTGCACTGATTCCAAGTTCATTTGCATAT
Source organism: Ginsengibacter sp. (assembly GCA_051959055.1). Classification (GTDB taxonomy): domain Bacteria; phylum Bacteroidota; class Bacteroidia; order Chitinophagales; family Chitinophagaceae; genus Ginsengibacter. The sequence continues at coordinate 496 of JBQCFO010000006.1, forward strand.
TTACTGTTTTCCTTTAATTCCAAAATTGCACCTGCTAAAGCATAAGGATCTCCATCCTGAACCAATAATCCTTCTTTTTTGTTTTCAATAATACTTGGGATTCCACCTGCATAGGTAGCGATGATCGGCATTCCAAGTAGCATGGCTTCACAAAGGCTATTAGGACTGTTGTCTATATGCGACGGATGAACAAATGTATCGGCTTGCAGCATTTCATTAACCAATTCCTTTTCATGAAAGCTGCCTAACAATTGGATGCCAATCTCTTCAAAGGTGGATTTATATTTTCTATACAGAAGATATGATATTTCATCGGTCTCATGTATACCTGCTACTTTCCAGATTATTTTCTGATTTATTTCATTTAGTATCCTTTTGCATTCAAAAATGGTTTCAAGCCCTTTATAAATATTGTTTCTGATTGTAGTTAGTATAATGAAGGAATTTTTTTCTTTTGTTCCTGACCATTGATGGGAAAAAAAAACTGGCCGTATTATTTCATCACAATGAAAATATTTGGAACCAGGAGATAAAACAGAAGCAATTCTCCTATCCCAGTCAGTCCTTCCCATAAAAAATTGACATTGTTGAAATATTTTCCTTTCTCTGGTTGCTTCTTTTTTGTTTATAAAATAATTGTGGTAAAGCCCGAAACCTTTAAAAAGAGGCCATTTTTTTGAATACCTCAATATATCAATAGCAGTAAGTCCACTATACCATTTATGATTACAAAGAGTTAAATTTCCCTGTAAATGAATCACGCAAGGGACATTGGTTTTAGAAATACTTAATCCAAAAATCCCTTCGGTTCCAAAAATATGAATAATGTCTGGTTTAAATTCTTGAATAACATCGAGGTAAGGCTGAATATGAGCTTCGTTTTGAATGGGCTTCGTCCAACGTAAAATCAGATTTTTTATTTTACCCTTCGGAGATTTAATGTATACCGGATAATAGTTGGTAGTACCTAAAGTGAACGGTTTAATATCACAATCATGGTTAAACGATATTCCTAATTGAAGGGAAGGTATATTGGCCAGTTCTGCTTCGAGCGAACCAATCCATCCGCCCCCAATTGATTTATTATTTAAATAATCTGCGCTTAAAGAAGCAGTATTGGTAAACCACAGAACCCTCAATTTGATCTGTTTTTAAGTCTGCGAACAATTTTACGTGTTCGGTTTGGGATGTTTTTTATTCTATACAACTGGGTTAATACTTGTTCCACGGGGTTTCCTATTTTTAAAAGAATTTTGTTCAGTTTGTATTTATTAGACTTCAATAATAGGTCAATATCATCTGTTCTTCTCAATTCTGCCTTCACTTTTCCCTCTTTTATATCTCTCATCATGCATATTACCTGTTCCGGATGTGTGCCTTTAAACCGTTCCAGCCAACTAGGTAGGAGATAAAGATTATGTACCCTTAGTGGATTTCCTAATTTGAAGTAATTATTTTCTGCCCATTCAATAATCCCTGAGCACCCTTCTGGTTTTTCCTCCTTATAAAGTTTTACTTTTTGTTGCACTTGCCAAGGGAAAAGTAAAGAATAATGGTACATATAAATTTTTTTTCTTCTCATTTTTTCGCCGGAAATCCAATGTTTTTCATGGAGATCCACTCCTTTTTCATCTGCCACTGTTGGAGGCTCATGTGTAATATATTTATGTCCAATATTCCATTTAAAAATTCTATTCCAGCCACCTTTATTTCTTAATAATGCATAACTTTCAGAAAGATAATGTATGTCCCCCCAAAAACTTTTTTGTTTAAATGAAATAGCGGTAATAGAAGGATCGTTGGTTAGCATGTTAATGATCTTATTCATATCTGCTTCCTTATAAAATTCATCGATATCAATTTGCCAAAGATAATCACCTGTAGCTCGTTCAGCATAAGCACGTGATTGCGGGGTCCTGCTCCTGCCTAATTCATCTTTGTGAGGCCAAAAGCCATTTCTGGTTACAATTATAAGTTTATTGTCTATATCTTCCTCTTGTTTGAATTTATATAACGTTTCCAACGTTGTATCTATGGAATGACCGTCAGTGGTGCAAACTGATTTAGCATCTTTATGTCCTCCTTCTACCACTATGATCTCATGAGCAAAAGGATATATCGAACGAAGGCAATAACGCACAAACGGTTCTCCATTAAGTACGATGATACCAAAAGTTATTTTTGGCGATTTGTCCTTGTTAATCATCAAACTTGATTTCATAGATTTAATCCATTTTTTACTAAATTAAAGGAAGTGGTCTTGACTTGTTTTGCAATTATATTATCCAGAAAAAGGATAAATAACTGAAATTTTGATTCTTAATCTTATAGAATTGGGAGAAATATGCTTATCTATTAAAGTGTAAGGTACTTTTCGCATAAGTTTTCAAATCATGATACAGGGCATGAGGCCGATAACCAAGGCGGCATGCCCCTCCAAACTTATTAATTTTGGTTGTATTTGTCATGTACCTGTTTAAAGTAGTAAGCTTGGAATTCTGGATAGGAAAAAGATTTCTCCCGGGTGTAGTGGTAAATGCATATCGGAATCCTTCTTCTTCAGCGACTTCCAAGACTGATTGATTAAAGTTTCCGTTGGGAAAAGCTATTGCTATTGGTAGAGTACCAGTTATTTCAAAAAGGATTTTATTCGAAACATTTAATTCCTCTTTTATTTCTTTCTTATTACAATTGGTTAAAATTGAATGATTGTGCGTATGATTTCCAAATGTTACATAAGGATTCTTTGTAAGTAGTTCCATTTCAGTTTTATTGAAAGGTCTGTCCAGATCAGACCATGGATTGAAAGCATCCATTCCAAATGTTTTTAAAATGTAATCATTAATAAAGGGATATTTAAATTGTTTAAGCCACTTTTGCTCACTTGCGATTTTTTCAATATTACTCCCCTGTTTAAACCTGAATTTATAAATGATATCCCACCAATAGGCTTTATTTTCTATCATATTTTTTGTTGATATAAAAAAAACTCCGGGGATTTTGTATTTATTAAGAATCTCAATGGCGCGCAAATTATTAAAGTACCCATCGTCAAATGTTATCATTGCATGAGGTTGGTTATTTTGGAGACCGGTAATTAGATCTTTTGGAACAATGAATTTATAGTTATGTGTTAAAAAGTAATCAACAAAGTCATCAAATTGATCAACAGTCATATTGTTCTGAGGGTCAATATGATTTAATGTTTTTTCTTTAATAGATTCAAAAAGACCATGAAAATAGAATACTAATAACTGTTTATTCTCATTCTTAAATTTTAAAATAATAGGATTAGCAAGATAACCAAGTTTTTCAAAAAAGGCAGCTCCAAAATCGTTTAGTTTGCTTTTTAAGTAATTCATGAACAATTAGTTTAAAGTTTGGTAAAAGATCGCCTTTCCTGGTATCTAAGGACGAATTTAAAAAAGTATTCATTGTCCAAAAACTAGCTTATATAAGTTTGGAGTATACGTACTTGTATCTTCATCGTATCTACTTTTCTTATTAAAGGAAGATAGGGCAGACAATACAGCAAAGTACCAGAGTCCCACAGCAAGACCATGACCTGATAGAAATGTCCAGGAGACGAAACACTCAATAAATTGCGAAATAATAACAAGCAGAACCATTAACGCTAAATCTGATATAATTCCATTAGATTTTATAAAAAAATTAAAAGCGTACAACGATGCAAATATGTAAATCAAAACAAATAAAGATAGTCCAATAAAACCCCACCGAAAAATAACACCAGACCAGGCAATGTCTGCTGTATTCCCTTGCATTTCATCAACTTTTGTTGATTGATATTTAGTTACAGGTCCCATGCCTAATAGTCTTTTATCACGATCTATTTTTGAAATCACAGATGCGGTATTCGTGAAGCGAACGTCCATGTCATTTGGTTCTTTTTGAGTATATTGAGAGTCCGTATGTTCAGAAATCCTCGACAAGAGGTAATTGGTATTGGCAGGCATAAATTTCGACATAATAAAAACTCCGGCAATTCCAATTAGTGCATAAAGAATTAAATTTTTAAAAGCCGCCGCTAATTTTCCGTTTTTTAAACCATTTAGTACAAAATAAATAATAAGAATAAGAATTGCGACTATTACGGAAGATATGGTATATGTAATTACAATTGCAAGCAGATTAACAAATAAAAGCCCTATAGAAACAAAAGAGTATTTTTTTGTAAAAACTAAAAGGAAAGCAATAGAGAAGAAAAGAAATTGTGGCATAAACCAAAAGCTTCTGGTAATTTCCTGGCCTTGAAAAGATTCCGACATATATTCCTCTGCGATATACACATTAAAATGCAAACCCTGATGAAGTATAAAAAGAAAAGAGGCTATGCTATTAACAATAACGAGACTGTATAAAAAATTTATAACAACCTCCGCTTTATTTGATGAAATCCAGTTTTTGATAATAAAATAACCGGCAAACAACGAAATTTCAATCCAAAACTCTTCCAATATACCAGTGATAACAGGATACTAACTAATAATTGTTGTGATCAATCCTGTAACAGTAATTATAATCATCACAATTACACAAATATCAATAAATTTAT
>JBQCFO010000007.1:0-12978 GCA_051959055.1 Ginsengibacter sp.
CATCTTTGGCCCAGCAGTTCAAAATCCCGGTAAGAAATTTTTATACATTAAAACGGGCAGCAATTATCAGGATGTAAAAGACAGCCTGCTAAAAAACAGCTTCTTAAAAAGTACTTTTTGGTTTGATAAGATTGCCAGCTATGCTGATTATCCTCAAAATGTAAAAGCAGGAAAATATAAAATTGAAAACCGGATGAGTTTATACCATCTGGTAAAAATGTTGCGTTCGGGGAAACAGGTTCCTGTAAAGTTAGTAATTACCAAACTGAGAACAAAAGAAGACCTGGCAAAAAAGATCTCTTTAAACTTTGAAACGGACTCCTTAACGGCAATTCATTTTTTAACTAACCAGGATTCACTGCAGCCATTTGATGTGGATACAAATACCGTGATGACCGATGTGATTCCGAATACTTATAGCTATAAGTGGAATACTTCCATGAAAAATATCTTTAAAAAATTATACGACGAAGAACAGAAATTCTGGAACACAGAAAGGCTCCAAAAAGCAGAACTGTTGCACCTTTCAGCGAAACAGGTTTATACGTTAGCCTCCATAGTGGAGGAAGAAACGAATAAGCAGGAGGACAAAGGAAAAATCGCCAGTGTATATATTAACCGCTTGAAAAAAGGAATGAAACTTGCGGCAGATCCGACAGTAAAGTTTGCATTAAACGATTTCGGGTTGAAAAGAATTTATCATAAACACCTTGAAGTTGCTTCTCCTTATAATACCTATCTGAATACGGGATTGCCGCCGGGACCTATTTGTACACCTTCCATAAAAACAATTGACGCTGTTTTAAATTCTCCCGATACGGATTATTTATTCTTTGTTGCCCGTTCAGATTTTTCTGGTTACTCTGATTTTGCATCTAATTATCAACAACATCAGTTGTATGCAAAGTCATACCAGCAAGCGTTAGACAGTTTAATCAAATCAAGACAAGCAGATACGGGCAAATAGTAAAAATGATTTTGAATAAAAAAAAGTTTTAAAAAACAGAAGAAAGTTTTGAGTCAAAAAAAATATTTCTTTGTTTATCCGGTAAAATACCTGATAAGAAAAAGCAAGAAATGGTCGCCGCCGGGTTTCCAGGGAATTAATTTATATTCAGTACTGCAATATTTTTTCAGAGGATTTAATATGCCAGATTTTACGGAAAAAGCATCTGCGATTTCCTATAATTTTATCATGGCGGTTCCTACCTCCTGTTTATTTCTTTTTACTTTAATTCCAAACCTTCCATTTGTTTCTAAAAGAGGAATGAAATTTCAGTTGCACGGATTGATCCATGACATCATTCCATCGAAAACATATAATACCGGTTTAATAGATTTTGTGGATAGTTTTATTGATGGATCAAAAATCGGAATGATCTCTTTTACATTTATTTTATCGCTTTTTTTTGCGTCAGGTGCGGTCATGGGTTTAATGCGATCTTTCAATAAAAATCATGTAGGTTTTGAAAAAATGCGCGGATTGAAAACAAGATGGGAAGCGATCAAGCTGACCATGATGCTTTTTGGATTATTGCTCTCGTGCCTGATTTTATTATTGCTTCAATGGAATATTTTAAAATGGTTGGGAATACAGGATATTAATTTGAGAAACCTGATTTTTTACGGAAGATGGCTCTTCATTCTTGCTTTGATTTTTTATTCTTATGCTTTTATTTATCGCTATGCGCCATCCACTACCCGGAGATGGAACCTCGTGTCACCCGGGGCAGTAATAGCAACGTTTTTAAGCATTTTAGTAACCATTGGTTTTACAGCCTTTGTAAATAATTTTGGCAGATACAACTTACTCTATGGATCCATAGGCACCATCATGGTAGTGATGATTATGATCTTTTTAAATTCTATGGTGGTTTTAATTGGATTTGAAATAAACCTCAGCATCAACATTTTAAAAACAATCATGGAAAAGAAGCAGGACAGAATTTAGAATTGGCAATTTGTGAATTGTGAATTGTGAAATGCATGCAGAGGCACGGTTAAGTGCGGTATCTTTTTTATCGGCTGAATTATTTCAAAAAAAATAAAAGGATAAAACAGGATTATTGAATATTTGTTGGTTTATTGATACCTGCATACGCATCTTACAAAAATAGCCTTGAAGATGGATAAAGAATGCAGTGATAATTACTGATAGTTATTAACAATTCAGCAACGCATTCAGCCATGATGAAATTTGCCTAACCATGCGCTTTCTTTATTTTTGCCCATAATAATTTTAGCACTGAAAAAAGTTTTAAAAATATCTCTAAAAGTCCTGTTGGGCATCCTGGTGCTGATCCTGGCATTGTGGATCTTACTGCAAACTTCTTTCTTTCAAACTTTCATCATTCACAAAGTAGCCAACCGTCTTTCAAAAAATCTAAATACCACTGTTTCGATTAAAAAAATAGACATCGAATTATTTGATAAAATGTCTATGCAGGGCTTGCTGATTTTAGATCGCAAAAAGGATACTTTGTTGTATGCAGGCGCTGCAAAAGTGAATATCACTGATTGGTTCTATTTCAAAGACAATATCGTATTGAAGTATATCGGTCTCGACGATGCGCTTATCAATCTTCACCGCAGCGATTCTGTATGGAATTACCAGTTTTTAATAGATTATTTTTCAGGGCCACGAAAGGAAAAAGCCGACACATCTTCGAGTGTAATCAATCTCGATCTAAAAGTGATTAATTTTAAAAATATCCGGCTGTGGCAAAAAGATGAATGGCGTGGTGAAAATATGCTGGCGTCTGTCACCAAACTGAATGTTCATGCGGATGAATTTGATACCAAAAACCGCGTCATCAAAATCAACACCATCACTTTAGACCATCCTTCTTTTTCCATTTATGATTATACCGGCAAAAGGCCCGCCGATACTTCATCTTCGGCCCCAATCATAGATCCGGAAACAGAAGGATTGCAGTGGAATACGGATGGCTGGCAGCTTTCTGTGAATAAACTTACGCTGAACGACGGGCTTGCTGCAATTGAAAGAGAAGGAACATACAGGGCCCCGGTAAATGAATTTGATGAAAGGCATATTATCCTGTCGGAGATAAAAGGAACCTTTAAAAATTTTACATTAATTAACGATACTTTGCGATCTGCTGTCTCTGTTTCAGTAAAAGATCGTGGTGGTTTTGTAGTAAAAAAATTAGATGCAGATTTTAAATTCACCCCCAAAATCATGGAATTTAAAAACCTGGACATCATCACCAATAAAAGCCGGCTAAGAGATTATTTTGCCATGCATTACAATCATTTTAATGATGATATGCAGGATTTCATACAGGCCGTAACTTTAGAAGCACGTCTTAAAAATAGCGAAGTAAGCAGCGAAGACCTGGCGTATTTTGCTCCGGAAACACGATCATGGAATACCGTTTTTTCTGTTAGCGGCGAAGCACACGGAAAAGTGGATAACATTACGGGTCAAAAAATCATCATCAACGCAGGTGAACAAAATTATTTAGATGGTGATATCAGCCTGCGGGGATTGCCGGATATTGATAAAACATTTATTGATTTCAGGTCGCGGCAACTAAGAACCACTTATAATGAACTAGCGCGGCTCATACCCTCGCTCAAACAAATTACAAATCCGAAATTAAGCGCGTTTGGAAGCATCCGGTTTTCAGGAAGCTATACCGGGTATATCCGTGATTTTGTAACCTATGGTACTCTTACCACCGATATCGGCACACTGCAAACAGATCTGCAAATGACCGTGCCGGAAAAAGGAAAAGCAGTATATAATGGAAAAATTTCAACGGATAATTTTCAATTAGGAAAATTTATTGACAACAGCCAAATCGGCGTCATTGTTTTTAACGGTAAGATAAATGGCAAAGGTTTTAATGAAAATGACCTGAATCTTGGAATAGATGGAAATATCAGCAAAATAGAATTTAACGGCTATACGTACACGAATATCACTGCTCACGGTGATTTTAACAATAAACTTTTTACCGGAACAGGAAGCATCAACGATCCAAATATTAAAATTGACACCTTAACCGGTTCGGTTAATTTCAGCAAATCACACCCCGTGTTTGATCTGGAGGCGAATGTATCAAAACTTCACCTGAAAAATCTGCGTTTTACCAATGACAGTGTGGCTGTCGCAGGAAAATTTAAATTAAACTTTACGGGAAATAATATTGATAATTTTTTAGGCTCAGCCAAATTATACGATGCGGTATTATCTGACAACGGCAAACAATTATCATTCGATTCTTTAAAGATCAACTCTACTTTGACAGATGGAAGCAAAATATTATCAATAGAAACAAACGAACTCTATGCCAGTATCAACGGGCAATTTAGAATTTTAGAGCTTCCGGATGCCTTTCAGTTATTTTTGAATAAATATTACCCGGCTTATATCAATAAACCAAAAAAAAATCTTGAAAATCAGAATTTTTCTTTTGTAGTAAACACCAGGCACATCAGTGAATATATCAACCTGTTTGATACAAGAATTACCGGTTTCGATAATTCTGTAATCACTGGCAACATCAATATGGCAGCGAATATTTTGAACCTCCAGGCGAGCATTCCAAAGTTCAATTACAGCAATATCAGTTTTAATAATATTGATTTCAACGGCACCGGAACCAAAGATACACTGGTCTTGAAAGGTGATATAGATGATGTGGTTATCAACGACAGCCTGCATTCGCCCGACACAAAACTGAGTATTGTGGCTGCAAATGATATTTCCGATATCCTGATACAGGCCACAGGAAATAAAACCGTAAGTAACGCCGATATTTCTGCGCAGGTCGAAACCAGGAAAAACGGATTTAAACTCACTTTTAATCCTTCCACATTTATCATCAACCAGAAACAATGGAATATTGCCAAAGATGGCGTTTTGGAACTGGATGATAAAATGCTGATGGCAAATAATATCCGCTTTTCTCAAAACGGGCAGGAAATTTATATTTCCACACAACCTTCAGAAACGGGCAACAGCAATGATGTTCTCGTAGCCATCCAAAACCTGGTAATCGAAGATGTAGCGCCTATGTTTTTAAAAACTCCAAGGATTGGAGGATTGCTAAACGGCAACCTGCGGATTAATGATCCTTTTGGAAAATTAGCAGTAGAATTTGATACAAAAACCGAGCGCTTCAAATTTGAAAATGATTCAGTCGGAGTGATTACAGCCACAGGAGAATACCTGTCTTCGCCCGGCAACTTAAGCCTGAACGTAATCTCTAATAACAATCTTTATAACGTTACGGCAGGACTGAATTACCGGCTGAAAGACAGTAGCACAAATCAATTGAGCGGCTCGGTGTTTTTTAATAATTCAGGAATACATATTCTTGAAAATTATCTCGATAATATTTTCAGCGGTATCTATGGAAAGGCTACAGGCAAATTAAATATTTCAGGAAAAGCCTCCTCACCAAAATTAACAGGCAGCATCAGGCTGGATAAAACCAGCATGACTGTGGATTATACCAAATGCCGTTACACGCTCGCTGATAGTTCCATTATAACCTTTAATCCCGATGAAATTGATTTTGGCAACATAAAAATTATAGATACCCTGAAGCACACAGCCACTTTAACGGGTAAAATTTATCACAGTTTTTTTGATAATTTTTTCTTTAATGAGCTTCATTTAAAGACGGACGCCGTTGGAAACAGTGCGCCAAAATTTACTTTGTTAAACACTACAGCCCGCGATAATAAAGAGTTTTACGGGCATGTAGTTGGCCGGGCAGAATTATCGCTTAATGGTTTTGTGAATGATATGACCATGAATATTTCGGCAGAACCTACCGACAGTAGCCATATTTATTTACCTACCGGAGAAACGGCTGAAACCGGCTCGCTGGACTATATCGAGTTTATCAAATTTGGACGCGAGATGAAAGCGGATCTTCGTACCCGGGAAAATTCGAATATCAAAGTGAACATGGAACTCACTGCAAATCCCCTGGCAAAAATTGATGTGATACTCGATGAAACAACAGGCGATGTTATAAAAGCACAGGGCAGCGGAAAATTAAATATCAGTGCCGGTACAAAAGATCCCCTCACCATACGTGGCAGATATGATGTTGAACAGGGACAATACACTTTTAACTTTCAAACTTTTTTAAAAACTCCTTTTACTTTACAACAGGGATACATCGAATGGTCGGGCGACCCATACCTCGCCAATATGAATATTGACGCCATTTACAAAGCACAAAATGTAAATCTGAACAACATTCCCACTACTTCGGGTTACAGGAATATCAACGGCGATGTGGATATTATTTTTAAATTGAGAGGTACTTTGAAAAATCCGCAGCCTGAATTTGAATTCCAGTTTCCATTCGACAATCCTTTAAAATCAGATCCAATTGCCAACGAATTTTTAAAGACAAGATACCAGGAAGATAAAACTGCACTGATGAACCAGGTGGCATCTTTGTTACTCTTCAACCAGTTTATGAATACCGACCAGGGATTACTGACGGGAAATAATACCGGCAATTTTGTAACCAGAAGTGTGGGCCAGTTATTATCATCTACTTTGTCGACTTCGCTCAATGCATGGTTGCAAAGAGTACTCAATACAAATTCGATAAACCTTATCACGACCATCAATACCGCTGATTTTAATTTTGAAAAGGGCGCTACACAAAAGGAACTACAAAATGTAGGAAATTTTGGAGTGAAGACCGCTTTTTTAAATAATAAATTGTTGCTGACCGTAGCGGGAAATGTAGATTACAGGCTTGGGCAGACTATTACCACTTCCAATTCGAATTTCTTATTCACACCCGATGTTTCCTTTGAGTATTTAATAACCCCCGATGGCCGTTTGCGTGTCATTGGATTCAACAGGAGCGACCCTGATATTGGTGACCTGGTAGGCGTTACAAGAAGAAACCGCACGGGTATCCAACTTTCATACAGGAAAGATTTCGACACATTTACTGAGTTTTTTACGAATGAAAAAAGAAGAAGAAGGACGGGGAGATAAAGATCGTTTTATTGATTGTTTTATTGTTAGATTGTTTTATTGTTAGATTGCCGGGCTGGGAAGTTTCCGCTTCTGTTTATTTCAGTAAACACACAAATTCAGTCAATTTGCAATTTTATTCTAAAGAATGGATATGGTATTTCCCCCCTTTTATTTTTGGCAAAAATAGTTTTATTGTCGGATTGCTTTATTGTTGCCTTTCTCCTTTAGCATTTTGCTTTCTGCTTTCTGAATGTTTTCTTTTATTCTAAATTTTACCATTTTGCTTATTAAAGCAACCGGAAGTGGTTTGTCTAATGGAAACTGTACCGCTCCCTTAGATCTTTTATAAATAGAAAGTTCATTTTTAAATACTTCCATTCCGGAAGCGGTGGGATAAAAGCCAATATGATTTTTGTGTCCTCCAAAGTATACGAGTATGCCATGATATCTGTATGCAGGCATTTGATAACTAATCACTTCTTCCGCTGCAGGCGCTGCATTTATGATTACCTCACGCATTTGTTGCAAAAGTGGCTTTACATTTTCAGGAAAAACAGAAATGTATTCCTCTACATTTTTAAAGTTTTTCTTTTCCATAATTTTTTTTTAGTAATTTTTTTGGTGCATCGTGAAAAATAGACGGAACTAGAGGAAGAACTTTTTTTTCAAATCGTACTTTAAAATTACATCCAATTCTTCTAACAATCCATCATTTTATTTAACATGAGTTCGACTCAACAGTGTTCTCATTTTATTTTATGCCACCCCTTCGGAATTTTAAAAACAGTGTGAAAACTCCGAAGGAGTGACATGTTTTCTTATATCGAACTCAGGTTATTTACAAAAGGCAAAGGTTTGAATTGCTCCCCTTTGCTTCGCCTTTACTTTGTGCCTTCGGCTTTTCGCCGGTTATTTTGTAGAGAAAATACATCAATCCGAAACCATTGAAAACGATTCCAACAAAAACTGATACAGCATCTATTCATTTACCAAAAGGCATATGATTTGTTGCGGTTCGACGAATCTATTTTTTATACAAATCAAATATAAGGAGCATTTTTTTATGAACGAAACAAATAAAATTACCCGTAGAAAAGGAATCGGCGGTTTGGGCGCAAGCCTCGCAACGATGGCAATTGCACCAACTTTTGCTTCGCCAAAAAGAAATTCCACGCCTTCTTCCGGACCCGAAAAGCTGGAAGATCCAACGCTAAAATACCCGAAACCGCCTTTCAAAAGCCAGTCACAACCATGGCCGGGTCTTGCATCCCAAATGGATCCGCGTCCGGACCATGGCGAAAAAAGTTATAAAGGTTCCGGCAGACTAACAGGAAGAAAAGCACTCATAACAGGTGGAGATTCTGGAATGGGAAGGGCAGCTGCCATTGCTTATGCGCGGGAAGGTGCAGATGTGGCTATAAATTATCTTCCGGCCGAGGAGCCGGATGCAAAAGAAGTAATTGATCTGATCAAAGCCGAAGGAAGAAAAGCAATCGCACTTCCCGGAGATATCCGTGAGGAAGCATTTTGTAGAAAACTGGTTGAAGATGCTGTTGATGGCCTTGGTGGCCTTGATATTTTAGTGAACAATGCAGGCCGGCAACAAAGTAATGCGTCTATTCTGGATATTTCAACAGAACAGTTTGACTGGACCATGAAAACAAATATTTACGCGCCTTTCTGGATCATCAAAGCGGCATTGCCTCACCTACAGCCGGGTTCAGTTATCATTGGAACTACCTCAGAACAGGCGTATGACCCTTCCGCAGACTTATACGATTATGCACAAACAAAAGCGGCAACCATGAATTATGTAAAATCGCTTGCCAAACAATTGGGACCAAAAGGGATTCGTGTAAATGGAGTAGCGCCGGGCCCAATCTGGACTCCGTTGCAGGTAAGTGGTGGAGCTACGCAGGAAAAGCTGATAAAATTTGGAGGAAATACTCCTCTTGGAAGGCCTGGTCAGCCGGCAGAACTTGCATCCATTTATGTACAACTGGTATCTAACAGCGGAAGCTATGCTAATGGACAGGTTTATGGTTCTTCAGGAGGAAGCGGCCAACCTTGAACCTTCAACCTTCAACCTTCCAGATCAAACTGATTATAAACCCTGTCGCCAAGATATTTTTCGAACAAAGCAATTGATTTAGTATCGGTTAAAACCTTTAGGTGGTTGAAATGGTGCAAATCCGTTCCGGTAAAATCAGCCAGTTTGTTTTCCAAAATAAACTTTGCTGCTTTGGCTACTGTTTTGCCATAATATCCGGTGAGTGAAAGCAGGTTTACCTGGAGTAAAAACCCAAGTTCTTTCATCCGGTAATAAGCATCATAATTCCGGTGATAGTAGGGATATCTTTCAGGATGCGCCATCAGGGGATGATAATTATGGATATTAATTTCAAAAGAAATTTCTTCCAGTTTTGCAGGAGCAGTAGAGTAAGACAGTTCGGTGAGAATATAATTTTTGGTCAGCTTCATCAACGGTTCTTTTTTGTGAAGCAATTCCATAAAATGATCGTCCAGCATATACTCCGCGGCGGCGCTTATTTCCATTGTCATTCCATTTTGTAAAATAGCTTTTTTCAGCTTTGACAAAGCGGAATTGATTGTTTCGGGAGTATTGCGGTAGAGGTCACCGATTACGTGTGGTGTGCAGATAAATTTGTGAATACCGGCATCCGAAAGTGATTGTAATAGCTGAAGGGAGGTTTCTATATCAGGCGAGCCATCATCAATTCCCGGAAGAATATGAGAATGAATATCCTGCGCGAGCCATGAAAAGCCGCTATAAAGAGGGGGATCTTTTTTTTGCTGGAAGAATCTCATCTGACAAATCTAAGAATTTATCTGTCAGCGGGAAGATAGGTAACAGATGAATTGAAAAAAGCTTCTTCGCTGGTATCCATTTCATACTGCTTTGCATAATGACTGTTGAACTGGGGAAGTTTGATAAGCGGTTTCAGTATCGAAACGATGAATGAAAAAGGAATCTTATTTTTTTTCATGGCTAAATAATCACGGCGGTTTGCACGCAACCTGCTTTTGAGATTTCCATTGCTGATACCTCCGGTTCTCATTTTCACCAGCATACAATCGACATATTGCGCGCTTACTTTATAGTGAAAAAGATACCGAGCCATAAATTCATAATCAGCGGCTGTATAATAATGATTTTCATACAAGCCATATTGCTCTATCAGATTTCTCCTGATATAAAATGTAGGATGAGCAGGCATCCATCCATACCGGAAGCGGTTGCGTTTATATGTATTCCCTTTCCAATACCTGGTGATTCTTTCAGGATTACCTGGTTCTACATAAACCAGGTCACCATAAACAGAATCAGTAGAGGAATGTTCAAAGCAATCCACAATCGTTCTTACCGAATCTGCAGAGGCAAACATATCATCGCTGTTTAATATTCCCACAATATCGCCTGTAGCCAGTTGCAGCCCCTTATTGATAGCGTCATACATTCCACGATCGGTTTCTGAAATCCAGTATGAAATATGATCGGCATGCTTTAAAATAATGCCCAAAGTACCATCGGAAGATTTGCCGTCAATGATAATATGTTCGATGTCTTTATGATTTTGCCTGTGCACAGAATGAATGCAATCTTCAAGGTATTTTTCGGAATTGAGCGTAACAGTGATTATGGAGACTTTCATTCAGTAATTGTGTGGGTGAAGATTAACAGTGCGTTCGGTGCCAATAACGTAATAAAGATAAGAGTTTATTTTTATTTTTATTTTTTTTTAAAATATTTAACATTGGTTAGACAAATTTGCCCTGCATATCAAAATATTCTCCATTACCAGCATATCCATATTGGTTCTTAAAAAACAGTTTAACGCATCTTCAGGAGTATTTACTATCGGCTCGTTTTCATTAAAAGAAGTATTTAATAAAACCGGAACGCCGGTTTTTTTTCTAAATGTCTCAATCAATTGATAATATACCGGTGAAATTTTTTTATCTACCGTCTGCAATCTGCCGGTACCGTCAACATGGGTAACTGCCGGAATTTCTTTTCTTTTCTGTTCTTTTATCAGGAATACTTTTTCCATAAATGGTACTTCATCATCCATTTCAAAATATTCATGAACATATTCTTTTAGAACTGAAGGGGCAAAGGGCCTGAAGCTTTCCCTTCTTTTTATTTTTAAATTCAAAATTTCTTTGGCATCGCTTCTGCGTGGATCCGTTAGAATAGACCTGGCTCCCAGCGCCCGCGGGCCAAACTCCGACCGGCCGTTAAACCATCCTGCCACTCCTCCACCAATAAGGCAATCCGTTACTTTATCATAAATATCTTCATCATTATATTCTGTAAAAGATATATTTTTTGACTTTAAAAATGCTTTTATCTGCTCATTGGTAAAAGAACTTCCTGTATAAGCTGAATATATTGCCGGAATTCTTTTTTCATGCATCAACTGATGTTGGGTGTACAAAGCAGCGCCGATAGATATACCCGCATCATGACCGGCAGAAGGTATGTACATATTTTTAAAGGAGGTATGGGTTTTTATTTTTCCATTGGCTACGCTGTTTTGCGCTACTCCCCCTGCAATACAAAGATTTTCCAGCCCTGTTTTTTTATGAAGATGATTTATAAGGTGAAATATGGTAAGCTCCGTCATTTTTTGGACTGAAGCTGCAAGGTCTTTATGATATTGCGTCAATGGCTCTCCTTTTTTTCTGGCTTCGCCAAATAGTCTTATCATCGCATCGCTATACATCGGTTGCACAACCGGCACATGATCGATGCCATAAGAAATAACCCCCTTTGTCCCCTTTCTGAAATATTTTAAATTCAATTGAAATAAGCCGTCTTCAGTCAGGTGAATTACCTCTTTCAATTTGTCTACATATTTTGCTTCTCCATAAGGCGCCATTCCCATCACTTTATACTCATCCCCATAATGAGGAAATCCAAGCCATTGTGTAAAAGCGGTATAAAAAATTCCAAGTGAATGGGGAAAATCAATGGATTCCAGGATGGTAATCTCAGTTCCTTTCCCCACAGCCAACATGGTAGTAGTAAAATCGCCTGATCCATCAATGGAAATGCAAGCTGCTTCTTCGAATGGTGAGGCAAAAAAAGCCGAAGCGATATGGCTGCGGTGATGTTCTACCTGTTTTATTTTTGTTTGAAAATGAGATGCCGCCAAACCGGAAATACCCGCCAATTCATTTTCCAGAGAACCTATTTTGCGGCTATTATCCATCCTGTTTT
Source organism: Ginsengibacter sp. (assembly GCA_051959055.1). Classification (GTDB taxonomy): domain Bacteria; phylum Bacteroidota; class Bacteroidia; order Chitinophagales; family Chitinophagaceae; genus Ginsengibacter. The sequence goes on from JBQCFO010000007.1 coordinate 12,231, forward strand.
TTACCGCATTCACGCTGCCGGATAGATTTTTTGCCAGGTAAAGAAGCTTTTTAAAAAGTTTCGCTTTTGGATCACGGCCTATAGCGAAATAATCTACATTTTCAAAAGAAATACCGGCTTCTCCTAAACAGAACCGGATGGCCAGTTCCGGAAATCCGGCCCAATGTTTTACTCTTCTGAAACGCTCTTCTTCTATCGCTGCTATCAGTTTTCCATCCACAAAAATCGCTGCCGATGCATCGGCGTGGTATGCGTTAATTCCTAAAATAACCATTCATAAGTTTTTATTTCTGATTCACCGTTTCATGAATCAATCGTCATTATTTTTCAAAAAAAAGAAAACAGAAATTGGCAGTTTATTGCTTTATAGACCTAACAGGTTTTTGAAACCTGTTAGGTCTCCAAAAGAGCAACACCTTCGTGCACCTTCGGGTGCTTCGTTTCTTTGTGTGAAAAAAAACCTTAGCACACGACGTCACAAAGGGCACAAAGATTCACTAAAAGAAATATAAATTCTCATTATTTGTGCGTTTGTTACAACCGGTCTTTTAATAGACTTAACAGGTTTTTGAAACCTGTGAGGTCTCCAAAAGAGCAACACCTTCGTGCACCTTCGGGTGCTTGGTTTCTTTGTGTGAAAAAAAACCTTAACACACGAAGTCACAAAGGGCACAAAGATTCACTAAAAGAAATATAAATTCTCATTATTTGTGCGTTTGTTACAACCGGTCTTTTAATAGACTTAACA
>JBQCFO010000008.1:0-2291 GCA_051959055.1 Ginsengibacter sp.
AGATTGAAAATGGATACCAGCGGAAAATTTGTTTATTCTACCCACAATTATTTAACCGCTGCTGATTCACTTACAGTTCCGGATAAAAAATATGTAGATAGCCGTTATACATCAGGTACAGCAACACTTTCAGCCGGCACAGTAACGGTTTCATCCACTGCTGTTACAACATCATCGAAAATATTGGTATCTGTAAATACACCAGGAGGAACACAAGGCTTTTTATCCGTTCCAACGGCATCAATAGTTGCAGGATCTTCTTTTGTAATCAACTCGTCAAGTGCAACAGAAACCAGTACAGTTAATTGGGTAATTGTAAATTAAGAATGAAACAGTAAAAACAAATGAAGTACACAACTAATCAAGAATCGGAGGACTCGATAATTGTTTCTGAAGAGCAGCTCGCTAAAATGAAAGCGGATTTGGAAGAGACAGAGGCAAAGATGAAAGCGCTAAAAGAGGCGTATCATAAGGCCCTTAATGAGTTAAATGAAGCAAAAGACAGGTTAGGAACAAAATTTATTAGAAGCCGCTGGAATGCAGCAGTGGAAATTGCTAATATCAGCAATAAGCTTGAAAAATAAAGTTATCTTATGGATCCTGAATTATCACCTCAAGTAATTGAGTTTGCAGATAATAACAAAGTGAATGGTTATTTTGTCGATAACGTAATAAAGACAGCTGCAGAGTTGAAACATACTTATTCTTTTGACGACGGTCTTTTTCCTACCATGGTTTTAAGCTCTATCGGGAAAAAACAAAAAGCATTAATTACAGGGGATGTAGACCAGTTGATGAGTAATAACCCGCAGATCCAGGAAGAGTACGATTTGCCGGCAACAAAAGCAGATTTTGAAAGAGTGCCTCAATATATCGGCAGTAGGTTTCCAAAAGAGACTGAAGAATGGAAAAACAAAGATATTGCTATTCAAATCCGTTGGATTTTATACTTTGACAAGATTTCATCATCAATTCCCTTTGCTTCAGCTGACGAACCAAATAATAAAAATATTCCGCCCTCAAATTTTACAATCTTAAACTTAGCCAATGCCAGACTTTACAAACGACTTGCCCCAACAGCCAACATCACCGGTGGTGATCAAGGATGCACGAATAAATAATGTGATACGTGCCTTGGAAATAAACAACCTGCAAAACTTAGCGAACCAGAAAAACCCATACGAAGGGAAAATACAGTCTTTTAAACCTGATAAGGGTTTATACACCGGCCCGCTTGGAACACCTGTTATGCAGGATATCACTTTTGGAAGTGTGGACTATACAGATCCGCAAACGGGCACCACAAAAAGAACGAAGGAAATCAAGTTGATTGATATTCTTATTAGCGTTAACCTGCCTTCTATCATTGTAAAAACACAGATACAAGGGAGAAGTGGCACGATAAAAGAATACATTGGTGAAGATGACTGGCAGATCACTATTAATGGGTTTTTACTTGCTAGCAATGGCCAAACTCCAAGCGGTGCAATCGTTGATTTGAAAAACATGAAACGTGCGTGTGTACCTATTCCGGTAACCTGTACGTACCTGAATAATCTGGATATTTCAAACATTGTTTTAGAGGATTTCTCAATGGAACAGGCACCAGGCGGATATTCAAAGCAAGCATTCACGATCACAGCTATTTCCAGCCAGGATGTATTCTTGCAGATTTTTTAGATTAACTTCACAGCTAGACAATTTCAACACTTTTAATTTTTTTCTTCGCTTTCTTAGCGCTTACTTCATACCCATGGGCAATCAATAATTCGGTGATTGCGCCATTCTTTAATTCACCTGATTTGAACATGGATAAATAAAGGAGGTATTTGCCAACACGTCCATTTTTTTCTTTTGCAATTGTTTTAAAATCGGATGAAACTGTTAGTTGTTCAAATGCTTCGTGTAGTGTCATTGACCAAAGATAAAATGTTTTTTATTTTTTGCAACTTTTTGTTTCATTATTCAAAAAAGGTTTCTATCTTTGACGTGCAACAAAATGTTTCACTAAATATAAAAAAAATTATGAAAAAGACAAATGAAAAAGGATCTGTAAAAGATTTGAAAGAAGTGGTAATCAACCCGCACCAAGAAGAAATGGATAAAATTGTAAATGACATGGCAGTTTTATTCGAGAAAAAAATCAGTGCTAGTAAACTTGCAAAATGGTTAGCACTTGCGAATCATTATTCAGACGACACAGTTGAAGTTATCTTCGATTTAGGATATGGAATATTACCAGGGTTGATAAATGCGAAAGACACAGAAGATAAGGTTGATTTTTTAAAGCA
>JBQCFO010000009.1:0-2606 GCA_051959055.1 Ginsengibacter sp.
GTGAAAATGCTTGGAGATATGCATAATCACATCAAAGATCTTAAGATGGATTTAATAACCAGCGCCGGAAATGGTGATTATGTTTTTTCACTTGTACATATTTCCGGAACTCCCACAGATTCCTCAATGGGCATGCCCGGAAAAAGTTTCGATGTAAAAGGAGTTGATGTTGTAAAGTTTAAAGACAATAAAATAACAGAACATTGGGGATTCACCGAGGATTCAGAAATGGCTAAAGAAATGATGGAAATGCAAAGTAAAATGAGTGGGGCGGATAAAATGAAAAAGTGATTTTTTTGAATTGGTTTAAACAGGTGACACCTTTTCGAAAGGTGTCACCTATGTAAACAGTAAACCCACAAATAATTGGATTTCTTATTTTTTCTTTTTCAATTTTTTATCACCCAATAAAATATTCTACTTCTTCTTTCAATATTCTGTTATATAATTTTTATCATCTTCAACAAAGGCATCAAATAATTAATCGTGGTGATGAATCTTTTTCGAAATGCAAATTCCACGTGCGCCAATAGATTCCGCTTTGTGTAGAGCTGCTTTGTAATTTATAATCCAATGTATCTAAAGTTATATTAGCAGTTTGATATTTAGCAGGCAAAATTTAAGTCCTCAATAATCCGTAGAATGCGAGGAATAAGATTTTTTTCCTTTTTTTCAATTGGTATTTTGCCAAATTCCTGTGCCAGCAGAGTTGCATCTATCTAAAAAGAACACGCCTCTGGTTTAAAAAAAATAAAATTCCCCAACTATTTATTAATTTACAATTAAATAAAACCTGCTTTGAAAAATGAAAAAACTCCTGTTGCTTTTCATTATATCAGTGTTTGCTCTAAAGCAATCTCCTGCCCAACTCCAGGGGCAACAACGCATTGATTCTTTGCTCGGTCAATTACCTAAAGCACAGGAAGACACGAACAAAGTAAAGCTGCTGATTGATCTTAGTCATTCTTTTTATTCCATTAATCCTGACGAAGGTTTAAATTATGGTAACAAGGCATTGGCGGTTGCTGAAAAACTGAACTGGAAGAAAGGAATGGCAAATGCCTGCAGAACCATCGCGGGAAATTACGGCTATGGCAAATCCGATTATCCAAAGGCGCTCGAATATGATGCAAAGGCGCTCGAATGGTTCCGGGAAACCGGCGACAAAACCGGCACAGCAAGAATACTTGGCGATATGGGAGTGGTTTACTGGTATCAATCAAATTACCCCGAAGCTTTGAAGAATTATTTTGATGCGCTGCGAATCAATGAAGAATTGAGTAACAAAGCAGACATGGCAGCCACACTTTGCAATATCGGTATCGTTTACAACAGTCAGCGTGATTATCAAAAAGCACTTGAATACATTTCCAGGGCAAACAAGATCGACGAGGCATCGGGCAATAAAAGTGGCATAGCTGCTAATCTCGGCGATATCGGCGAACTGTATCATAATTTATCCGACAATCAAAAAGCGCTTGAGTACGAATCGAAGTCGCTGCAACTTTACGAAGAACTGGGTGATAAAAACGGGGTGGCACGAAATCTCGGAAACATCGGTATTCTCCACAGCGAACAAAAAGACTATAACAAAGCACTTGCCTGTTTCCTGCCCGCGTTGCAACTCAGCAAAGACCTCGGTTTGCAGATTGGCGTGGCAACAAATCTTGCTAATATAGGAGCGGCGTGGCTGGCAATGGCAAAAGATACTACCGGCGCGGCAAGAAAAACCATTTTATTGCAAAAAGCAAAAGTTTATACTGACAGCGCCTTGACGATCTTTAAAGAAATTGGAGACCTCACCAGTTTGTCTGCAAATTATCAGCGGCTCAGTGATATCCAGATGCTGCTCGGTGATCACAAAAGCTCATTACAGAGTTATAAAAATTATGTGGTGTTCAAAGATTCGGTGTTCAACATGGAAAAAGATAAGAAACTTACCGAAACCGCGATGCAATATGCCTTTGACAAAAGAGAGGCGGCAGCAAAAGCAGCGCAGGAAAAGAAAGACATCCGGCAGCGCAACATCCGGAATTCGTTTATCGCCGGCGCAGCGATATTGCTTTTGTTGCTGATTGCCCTCATCAATCGTTACCGTTACAAACAAAAAGCAAATGAAAAACTAACCACCGCCTACGATAATCTGAAAAAAACACAGGAAGAGTTGGTTCAGTCAGAAAAGATGGCGGCCTTTGGCGTGATGGCCAAACGCATGGCACACGAGATACAAAATCCGCTCAATTTTGTCAACAATTTTTCTGAAGTTTCAAAAGAACTGGTACAGGAAATTGTTTCTACCGGAGATGAAGAAGAGAAAAAAGAGTCGGCGCAATTTCTAATGAGCAATCTTGAAAAAATAAATGAACACGGGAAGCGCGCCTCCAAAATTATTGACGAATTACAACAGCGCGCGAGGGCCGGAACAGCCCAGGAATTTTTTGAAGAAGATAAGGCGGCACCTTTTTAAAACATGTTGTGGCTGTGCTTACAATCGCCGAACCACCCGTGCCGGCAGCATGATCACTGCTTTCAAAAGTGCAAAAACGCCATCGACTGCGATCCCCAAAATCCTGAACGGCAACAAAATGAGCCAAATGATCGGATAA
>JBQCFO010000010.1:0-10269 GCA_051959055.1 Ginsengibacter sp.
AAAAACAGGTCCTTTAAATGTTGATATTTTTTTGATGATACTAAATGCATCAGTGACCTTATCAGCTCTAAAAAATATCCATGCAAAACAGGACAAGATAAAGGTGGTGAAAATTTGTAAAAAGTAATTCAATTTAGGCAACTTATCTATTCCGAAAAAACCCGTAATTTTTTTTCTGTATTCATAAGTAATAATAGCAAAAACCAGATAAAAACCATTTAGCGCTCCCCAAATGATATAGGTCCAATTGGCACCATGCCATAAACCGCTGATTACAAAAACGATTAATAAATTGAGGTACCATCTGGGAATGGTTACTCTGTTTCCGCCTAATGAAATATATAAATAATCTCTAAACCAGGTCGATAACGATATATGCCATCGTTTCCAAAATTCAGAAATGTTTCTTGCAAAATAGGGACGGTTAAAGTTTGTCATTAATTTAAATCCCATCACCTTAGCAGCTCCTATCGCTATATCTGAATATGCTGAGAAATCGCAATATATTTGAAATGCAAAAAACACCGTTGCTAACAATAAGGTCATTCCATTGTGATGTTCCGGGTTATTGTAAACCGCATTTACATAAATTGCTAATCTATCTGCAATAACCAACTTTTTAAAGAACCCCCAAAGTATTAATTGGAAGCCTTTAACAATTCTATTATATACAAAATCGTGTTTTTCTCTAAACTGATGTAATAAGTTTTGTGGTCGCTCAATGGGGCCTGCAACAAGTTGAGGATAAAACATTACATATAACGAATAAATACCGAAATGCCGTTCTGCTTTTTGATGACTGCGATAAACTTCTATTGTGTAGCTCATTGCCTGGAATGTGTGAAAAGAAAGTCCAATAGGCAGAAGAATTGATAAATATGGAATGGGATTAGACAACTCAAATTTATGAAGTATCAAAGAAATATTAATATTAATAAAATTATAATATTTGAACAATGCGAGTACGCCGATGTTAGCAACCAAACTAAATATTAAAAATAGTTTTCTTCGGTTACCCTTTGTTTTTTCAATATATAGACCTGCATAATAGTCTATAACAATAGTAAACGCTAAAATGAATATGTAGACCGGAATAAAAGCCATATAAAAATAACAGCTGCTAATCAAAAGAAGAATCCATCTCAATTTATAAGGAATAGTAAAGTACAAACTTGTTACAATGATGAAAAAAAATAAGAAATGGAAAGAATTAAAAAGCATAGGGTAAGTAATCTACTTAACGACTTAAACTCGAACTCAAAAATTGTTCCAGCAACAAATAGCGTCGCTCCTGCCGACGAAGTAAGATAAACACTTAGAGGATGTCTAGGTACAGTTTGGCCTTGAATGGCAGAACTATCGAGTGTGGCGATTCAGCCACTCGTAAATGTTATTTTATCGAGTAAATCAACAAGTATGAATGAGGGGAGGACATCTTTTTCAGGAATTCGATCAGACAAAATCGTTTATCTAAGACTTTAACATCATTGATTGGTTATTCCTCTCGCTTTCTATCGATCTGATCCATAAGCAAATCTGATATCCCGGTTTCTGCTTTTCTAAAAAACATTTTATTGCTTTTCAAAATCTTTTCATAGTCTGACAGTACTAGCGTATTCATCTTGTCTCTATATTCTAAATATTGCAAGGGAGATAATTTTTCAAACGCAATGTCCCCGGGGATAGACAAAGCAAAATTTTTCGGCATTCTGATTGCTCTATCAGCAAATCTTGAATTAAAAACAATGGTGTTAAAGCAAAGCTCGTCGGGTACGAATGCTGTAGAAATATATCTTAAGAATTTCCTTTCTTTACTGAGTCGCTCATATATATATTGGGCACAATCATACGTAATCGCATACCAGTCGCTGCCAAAAAATATATCACATTTTTTGCCATTTAGATATGAAAAGGTTCTTTTTTTTAGGTTCAGTTTGAAAATATTTGAAAGCCTTTTAACAATTTTAACTACAGTTGGGTTGCTGATTAAAAATGGATAGTCCACAAAAAAATAATTAATAATTCGGTGTATCTCTTTCGGCTCATCGTGAGAAATATTTAAACCGGTAATAAATTCTTTTTCGGGATTTTTGTCAAACACCTCATGAATTCTTTTATTAGAATAAACAGGATAGTCTAAACCACTGATACAAACGATTCGCTTATATTTTTTTCCTGAATGTAATATGGCCCCTAACATTTCTTTGTGTGAAAGAATTTGGGAATATCCACCCCAGGTAACTACATACTTGGTTATAAGATATATTTCTGCTCCGAGTGATGAAAGTTCCTCTTTAAATGGTTCCGGGTCTACTTTTTTATCGATATGAATATAAAAATCGGAATGGAAATCTAGTGCCTTTACTAATCTTCTTAAATGAATGGGATCTTTATAGGTAGTTATAATATAAGCTATTTTGTCCATAGTAGTTGATGAAATAAAAACGAATAGTAGTTGTTTTTAAATACACTCATTTTTAGATAGCGGCAACTCTTCACTAAACCGAACTTTAATTTTCACCGTTTTTTGAAGAATATAAGCAATCCAAAATAATAATATTGGTACGATAACAGTGAACATACGAGGTCCTGCGCTTCCTAATAAACTGCCGCAAAAATAAAGCAGAGAAAAAAGCAAAAGAAAACGGAGAGGAAATAAAATCCTTTTCCAGTTTGCTAAGGTTATTATAAAACAGAATACTGCAAATATAAGGAGGGTGCCATTTATCGGTAGTCTTCTAAGCGTACTTGGTTTTTGTATTGTATAGGAATTGGGATAGTTAAAAAACATTCTGCCTGCATTGCTAATGATATTCTGAATAAACTTTGCAGGATGTGATAGAATATTTTTAATAGCAAGGCTTTTTAATGTATCATCCTGAATTACGCCGGTTAGAGGACCTCCATAAACCTTTCCATTTTTAATATATAATTTCTGTGCCTCCTCGCTTTCGAATATTTGTTTAAAATCGTTTTCATGCTGTAATTTTACGATTTCTTCAGTACCTGGCAATTGATGTTTTTCATGTGATGGAAAGGGATACGGTTGCCAATCGCCATATTCATTTTCATAAGGAGAAGTCATCCAATATAGATTGTTTCCACCATATGAACTCCAGTAAAACATTTTTCCCGTCATGTGATGAGTATATGCTAACCAGGGGATTGTTATAATAAAAGCAATTAGAAGTACAGAAAGACTTTTCTTATAATCTACGTTTTGTTTGTTTATAATCCATAATACGATTGTTGCAACAATCATAAAACCCAATACATAGCCAAATATCGGTTTGATTAACGCCAAATATCCAATAGTTGCTCCAGCGACTATAATATATTTGTTTATTTTTTTCGGTTCTTCTTGATTAAAGACTGATGTGAAAGAAAAAAGCAATAATGGGATCAATGAAGACGCGAACACTTCCGGTAAAATATGTGGCAGTTGAATAAAAGTATTCGGATATAAAGCCCATATCAGGCTAATGATAAGAGAAAATCTTTCAGTTACTATGCGTTTAAGTGACTTAAATAAAAATATTATGGAAAAATAATAAAATACAGCGTTCATTAATTTTATATAAAGAAGCGGTAATTTTAATGCAACGAATGGCAAAATGATCAAGGAATATCCTGGGCCGTTGCCTAAATCCAGGTATGGTGCCGGCAAAGTATAAAAACCCAGGAGTAAATTTCTTGCATACATCAAATATCTCCCCTCATCTCCAGTGATTTCTGGCACAGCGAAAACTAAAATTATCACTACATATAGGATAAAAAATGGAAGAAACAATACAAACGGGCTGCGTATGACTTTATTAGTACTTAATTGCATGCGAAAAGATAAATTGTAATAACCTTGCTTTATATTTAATGAATTATTTTAGCTCTTTTTTTCACTCTTTAACGATGTCCCCAAGTGAAACAATTCTTCAAAATAACGTTTATTCTGGAGCGATAAAAATCCAACGCTCAAAAATTGAATCGCAGCAATAAAAGTAATACCTCCCACTATAAACGATTGTGGATTTTGTCTGAATTGTAAAGCGAGACTTTCGGAAAAGGTAGGAATAGTTTCCTTAGCTTCAGAAATGTATGACAGTGTATCTACCAGTAACCATACCAGTTCGTAAAGCGACAACAACATCAATACCATTCCTATTGCCAGAAAAAAAATATAAGGCCTAAAAATGAAACTTGACATGATGCCCGAAAAAAATCCTCTAAGCATCTTAATACTTGATTTCCTTTTTCCCTTAAATTTATTTTGTTCCGTCCAGTCGAGATGAGCGGGTATTTCGACTACTCTTGCCCTTAGAATCATCGCCTTGTAGAGAATTTCAGGATTTATTTCATAATCTTTCGTTTTTAGATTTACAGTATTGATAAAATCACGGCGGTATGCTCTTACCATACCTGTATAAGTATGGTATTTGTCTTGTGCGGCGATTCGCATAAATTCATTCACCCAGCGACTCATTATTTTTCTGGTAAAAGGAACGTCTGTTACTTTTCCCCCTGGCATATATGGCGAAGCAATTACAATATCTGAAGACGTTTCTACCAATTTATCTACCATCCTTTCGATATGTTCTACTGAATAACTCAAATCAATATCAAGTACAACTATTATTTCACCTTTAGAATTTTTAAATCCGGTCTTTAAGGCATTTCCTAAATTTAAATTTGTGGGATGATGAATGACGCGAATCCGTGAACAGGCGTTTGATAGTTTATCGGCTATTTTCCCGGTAGCATCTTTGCTGCCGTCATTAACAATCACGATTTCCCAATTATATTTTGATTCTCTTTCTTTCAAAAAAGAAGTAACAGTGCCGATGTTATTTTCAAGAATGACTTCTTCATTATAACATGGCAATACAATGCTGATAAACGGTTTTGGCAATATGTTCATAATTTATTTTTTCATGAGCAAATAATGTGTATAGACAGGGAAGAGCTTGCCTACAATTGGTAGCATATATCCTTTTTTCACTACAGAAAAGTTGCTTTCCAAAATCTTCGAAACGTTTTGTCTTGCATCACCAAACTCTTTTCTGGGAGATTTTCTGCTGTAAAAAGATAGAAAAAAATCAAGTAACCTGCTTTCCATCGGGCAAATCGTAATAAATACGCCATTTTTTTTTAGTATTCGTTTTATTTCCGTAACAGCTTTTTGAATGTCCGGTACAAATTCCAGGACGCTTGCAGCCACTACTCCATCAAAAGTCTCATCTTCAAAATTTGTATTGTCAACGCTTTGTGTGCTCGCATGAAAATCGTGGAGATGATACGTCTTATTGATCGATTCAATCTGGTCAAAATGCTCGTGAATATCGATTGCATACAAATGTTCACAATGCTTTGATAACTCAGGCAGAAAAATTCCGCTTCCAACCCCGGCTTCTAAAAGCGTGTCATACTTTTTGCTTCCCAACAATTGAACAATTCTTTGAAACCGGTATCTAATAATGTACTTGATAGGAAATCTATAACTCCAATCAAAATAATCAACGTCACCGGTTTTACTCAACAAAGTTTTATCCGGAAGAAACAATTTTGAATGCGTTTTCATCTGTTAACTGTGTGTTGTAATTATTAATTAATATCCAGCTTTTCACAACAGTTAATTTTTTTGATATAAAGCCCAAAACAAATCCTCTGAAGGGTAGGGTAGTATTATGTTTCCTGGGATAAAAGAAATAAATGGTTTAAGCAACCTTAGCGATTTCGATTCAGACAATTTATGTTGAATCAAAGATTTTGCATGAGTCGAATTTATACTTTTTTTAGGAGTACCCTGTTTTACCAATTTAAATTTATACTTATTCATCAATCTCTCCAAAGATTTTCTGCTAAAATAATTTAAAGTTCCCGGAGGACTATATTCATGCCAGTTTTTTCCAAATAATTTTGCTGTAACGCTATCCTTATCCCATGTTTCTATCAAAACATATCCATTCGGTTTTAGAAAAAAATTTATTCTTTCAAGCGATGTGTTTAAATTGTAAAGATGCGCCATTACCTGGATTATAGATATTAGATCAAATTTTTCTTCTGTCTCCATTGTTTCCAAAGTTCCTTGTTGCACATTAACTTCTACTTCTTTTTTTGCAAAATCAACCATTGATTTGTTTGGTTCTATACCCATTCCATTCCATCCTTTATTTTCAAATCCCTTCAAAATAAATCCCGCTGCTGCTCCAACAGCCAGCAGGTTGCCAGCGTTCACAAAATGACTTACTTTGCCAGCCTAGTATTCTCCTCTTTTTATCAGCATTTGTTTTTCCAAAGTGTAATCTGCATAGCCTGCGCCTCCTTTAAAAAAATAATCATCTGAATATATTTCTTTTACTTTTTCAGGAGTTGGAATATAGGCTGTAAAGCGATGTTTGCAATCTTCACATTCCATAATCGGAAAATCACCTTTAATGAAAATTATTGAAGTTCTTTCACTATAACATACCGTGCAATTCATTTCCTTTCCTAAATTTTAAATACAAAATCCCTGATATTTGTTTGTTCGCTGGCTTTCTAAATTTCCTTTAACGCCATCTTCCGATTCTTCTTTAAAAACTTATAATGCTCATCCATATTCACAACCTCATAATGCTTCTGCAATTGTCCAATCACGTTTTTAAATACCTCAACTTTTTTTCCGCTACTCACATTCATCCCCGGAAAAAAAGCCAATTGCTTGATTTGGTCACCTCCAATCAAATCGAGTGGGTGAAGCAAAAAGCTGATGGGTGTTTTGGTAATTTTGCACATCCTGATTGCGGTATTTAGATACAATTTCATCAATGCCATTGAAATATTTCCGAGATATATTAAATAACTAAGATGAAACGGTAATTTGAAAACAGGCATGGTGGTAACCGGTATTTCTGTGATGGTTTTTCCATTGCCCAAATCCCAATTATATGGCTTTAATTTTCTGTATCCTTCACTGAATTTTCCAAATAATTCTTTACGTGCTTTCTTTTCTTCTTTCGACAAATCTGATTTTTGAAAATAATACATCCGTGCCAATGGCCCTAAAAAAGTTGGAAGGGTGGAGGCGTCATATTTATAGCCCCTGCTTTCCAAAACCTTTAATAAATCCTTACTCCAGCTAAATCCCGGACCTCTGAACCCTGTCGGCCTCTTGCCGGTTACACTTTCTATCGCTTCTTCCGCTTCGCGGATTTCTTTTTCTATTTTTTCGTAGCTGTAAGTCTGCAACCATGATTCATGATGATAGGAATGATTCCCAACTTCGTGGCCTCTTTCGGTAATCATTCTCAGGTACATTCGGTTTTCTTCACATTCTGTATCTTTTCCTACAATAAAAAAAGTGATTTTTAAATTCAATTCATCCAAAACGTTCAAAACATGTGGCACAAAAATATCGAAATACGAGGGGTATTTATCCCATCCTTCGTCTCCATGAATCTTCATATACGACCATTGATTATCAAGATCTAATGATATGCTTGCCAGTGGTTTTTTCTTAGCCATTTTTCAATATTTCTTTCAGCTTTGACTCAGCTACCTGTATCGTTTCATTTACGTTCAGCGTGCCATTGATGATTTGAGCAGAGTTAATGATAAAATAATTTCCGAGAGAAGTTGTCACTCCCGGAACTTTTTTTGAATAATTGATTGTTGGCAACGCAAAAACAATTCTTGCTTTTGAAACGCCCCAAAAATGTAAATCCTTTTCTGAAATATGCGAATACATTTTGTATAATGAACCTAAAAAAATCTCCTGCAATTCTTTATCGTCTTTGTTGAACAATTCATCATCCGGATTTACATATTTTGGAAGATAAACGAGATGATTTCCTTTCGTTTCTTTTTTATCAATTAATGCAGTCATTTCGATAACACCCGTGAACGGCGGCCAAGTATCTGTGATGTTTGTTACATAGTACGGAGAAATTTCTTTCGTAAGCAATACCGATGGACAGATTACTCCCAGATATTTTATGTCCTCGTGCTGCTGCTTTTCCCTGTCTGTAAGTTGGGGTGCAATCTTTACAGACTCTTTTGAAGAAAGCGTTGAAATGACATTATCGAAATGGTATGTATTGGTATCCGAAGTTGTCAAAATAAGATTTCCGCTTATTTCTTTGTTTACTGCAACAATCTTTGAATTGTATCTGAATTCAACGCCAATGTTTTCAAGGTGTTTGGCAAATTCATTATTTATTTTTTCATAACCTCCGTTCACATATCCAAACATCTCCTTTTTCAAACCGCTTTTGCGCGCCGCATACATTCGCTGTATCGTGGCCCAGATAAATGCCGCTGAAGTATTTTTATAATTTTCTCCAAGTTTCGCTTTTAACAGCGGCAACCAGATTTTCTCAAACACTCTTTTGCCCGACCATTTGGTGAGCCAGTCTGCCACAAGAATATTTTCGAGCTTGTGCCAGTTCTTAATTTTTGACGCTGCGAAAATGGTGAGGCCCAATCTGAATTTGTGAATAAGATTTATTGGAGGAAATTTAAAGAACTCAACAAGGTTCGACATCGAATACAATTTTCCATCAGAATAAAAACCGGTTTTGGTTTCTACCCAATTGCACTCATTTTCAAGGCCAATCTCTTGTAAAATTCTACGTGTATTCAGATCCGACATAAGGATTACATGATAAAATTTATCCCAGACGACTCCATCCATCGCCCACGAACTGGTAAGTCCGCCGGCTTTGTCTGCCGATTCAAAAATGGTAACCTTGTCACCACGTTCTGCAAGCCGCAGTGCCAGCGTCATCCCAAGCATTCCGCCCCCAATAATTCCCCAGGTTTTTTGTTCCGCCATCATTAAATTTCGTTAATTATTTTTACCATTTTCTCTGCTACATCTTTGCCAAATACTTCTCTTTGATTTTCGGGAGGAGTAAATGCAATTATTTTGGAAGCTATATTTTTCTCAGAAGGATTAATGAGTAGATTCCATTTTTCATCCACCGTTTCGACCCATTCTGTTTCAGTCCTAAGAGTGATGCATGGTTTTTTCAGGATATATGCCTCCTTTTGAATACCGCCCGAATCGGTAATAATTCTTTTCGCAGAATTTTGAAGCACTATAAAATCAAGGTAGCCTTGTGGTTCTGTGAGTTGGATATTTTTTGGAACAGAATAAGTATTTGAAAGCATTTTTCTTGTGCGGGGATGAACAGGGAAAATAATTTTTTCAGATACTTGACCCAATTCATTTAATAAGTGCTCCAGGATTCTTGAGTCATCCACATTATAGTTACGATGCAGTGTAAGCAAATTATATTCTTCATTATCTAAATGCAAATCTTCAATAATTGTTGATTTACTGAGAGCGATTTTCAGGTTATTCTTTACAGTATCCACCATGATATCACCTGTAAAAAAAGTGCTTTCAGCTAATCCTTCTTTTGCCAGAATATCCACCGCAGTTTGCGTTGGCGCAAATAAATATTTTGAAACATGGTCGGTCGTTACCCGGTTTATTTCCTCAGGCATTGCTTTGTTGTAACTTCTTAAACCCGCTTCAATGTGAACGATCGGGATATTCAGTTTTGCGGCAGTCATTGCTCCTGCAAATGTCGAATTGGTATCGCCAAAAACAATGATCAAATCCGGCTTGAATTTTATCATTGCTGAATCCAGCATCATCATCATTTGGGTAATCTGTGAAGTAGTGTTGCCAGTTGTTATCTCCAAATGAATATCTGGTTCTCTGATACCAAGATCCTGGAAGATCTTTTCTGACATGGCATGATCATAATGCTGTCCCGTATGAACGATAATCTCTTCATGCAATCCGCAAAGCCCTGATGACAATGGAGCCAGTTTGATGAATTGGGGCCTTGCGCCTACTATGGAAAATATTTTCAAAATAATTTTTTTGGTATAAACTATTTTTATTTTATAAGAAACATGAAGAAAATCACATGTAGTTTTTGTTACTTCATGTCTTGCATATCTTCAAGGCAATTATTGGTAACTTTTTTTTCTTTTTAACCACCAACTGTTCAAAGGCTCAAAGAGATACTTTTCATTTTATCCTTTAAAGGATGTCGAAGAAAAAAACTTTCTGCTCTTCTCGTGGTATGCTTTTTTATTTTTTATCCTAAAAGGTGTGGAACATGAAACCTCTTTTTAAATGGATTCTACAAATTCTTTACTGTTCAAAAAGCCTTTTTTTGACAGAATACTTGAAAAATGGTTATAAGACGGAATGATCTCTACCGGATCGGGATCAGCAATTTCGCAGCCGGTAGAACATGTTTTTGCAAGACGTTGCAC
>JBQCFO010000011.1:0-2667 GCA_051959055.1 Ginsengibacter sp.
ATTTTACTAAACGAATTACAACCTTATTTTCTCTTTTTCACGACTTTGGCTCCTGGAATATCATATATTTGAAAATTTGGATCGACAATTTTTTAAATCCAATCATCATTAGTTAAAATCATTGTAATGAAAATTTACACCATTATTTTGTTCCTTATTTTAGCAGCCGCGACCACTGAAACAAAATCGCAAACCATTTCAACAGAAACCTTAGCGCTTTCAAATTATATTTTTGAAAACAGTCTGAAATCGAATTTGATTACTGGCATTGTTCCGATAGCAGAAACAAAATATACTTATTCTCTTGCAGGAAAAAATGCCGGCTGGTTGCAAATAAAAGGGAATCAAATTTTTTTAAAAGATAAATTTCAAAAGAAGCTTTCCCAACAAAAACAAATTGAATTTGCTGTTTTAATAAAAGAAAATAATGAGCTAATTTCAAAGAAATCATTTACAGTTTTGCAAAACAATTTTCGTCAAAACCAGGTAATTGCGCATCGGGGAGCGTGGAAAAATACCGGAGCACCGCAAAATTCTATTGCATCCCTGAAAGCCGCTATATTCCTTGGTTGTATGGGATCAGAAACGGATCTTCACATGACTCAAGATAGTGCACTGGTTATTAATCATGATCCTGTTTGGGCAGGATTACCGGTTCAAAAAAGTACTTTATCAGATTTGCAAAAAACAAAATTATCGAATGGGGAAACATTACCAGTGTTGGAAGAGTTTCTCAAAACCATTCAGCAGCAACATTCCACCAAATTAATTTTAGAAATAAAACCATCTGAAAAAGGAAGAGAGTGGGCAAACGCGACTGTAATAAAAGTATTGGAAAAAGTACATGAAATGCAGGCACAGGCATGGATGGTTTACATCAGTTGTGATTATGAAATTC
Source organism: Ginsengibacter sp. (assembly GCA_051959055.1). Lineage (GTDB taxonomy): Bacteria > Bacteroidota > Bacteroidia > Chitinophagales > Chitinophagaceae > Ginsengibacter. The sequence continues at coordinate 899 of JBQCFO010000011.1, forward strand.
TGAAAGAAATTTTAAGACTCGAACCTTCTGCTCATGTTCAATATCTCAATGGCGATAAAACTCCTGAACAATTGAAACAGGATGGAATACAAGGCGCCGATTATCATTATTCTGTTTTTCAAAAACATCCTGAATGGATCGAGGCTGCGAAAAAAAATAATATTGCACTGAATGCCTGGACAGTAAACGAAGAAAAAGACATGAATTGGTTTTTGCAAAATCATTTTGATTTTATTACGACCAATGAACCGGAATTGTTGTTTGAAAGAATTGGGAAGTAAAGTGTTTATGCCTCAGGAGAGTCTAGAGAGGGTTTAGAAGAGTTAAGAGAGAAGTTTAGAAAAGTTTAGAGAGGGTTTAGAAGTTTAGATGGTTGAGATCCTTTAGATCGTTACCTTATTGCCTGTTACATTGTTTTCGCTTTCAGTGAAAGAAGAAATAAGTGGAATTTCTATTTTTTACTTGATTTTTCTTTTATTGAAAACGGCATATTCGCGATAACCTTTCGATTAAAACTGGTAAGACATTTGTAAATGAAAAGGCAAAAAAAAATTTAGAAATGTACAGTTTAAAAATAATCATCGCAAGTACCCGGCCTGGAAGAAAAGGAATTGCAGTAGCTAATTGGTTTATTGAAATGGCAAAAAAGGATGCAAATTTTGATGTAGAAGTTTTAGACCTTGAAAAAATAAATCTTCCTTTTCTGGATGAGCCGAAACATCCGAGGTTGCAACAATATACTAAAGAGCATACAAAAGAATGGAGCAAAACGATTGACGCTGCAGATGCTTTTGTTTTTGTAATTCCGGAATACAATTACAGTATGCCTCCTACCCTCTTGAATGCAATTGATTTTCTTTTTAAAGAATGGAATTATAAGCCCGTGGGCCTGGTGAGTTATGGCGGAATTTCAGGAGGTTTGCGTGCTGCCCAAATGTGTAAACTTCAAATTACTACAGTAAAAATGATGCCACTGAGTGAAGGCGTAGCCATTCCTTTTTTTGAAAAACATATCGACGAAAGTGGTAAATTTATAAGTTATGAACTGGCCGATAAGTCTGCTGAAATCCTTTTGAAAGAATTATTAAAATGGACAGAAGCATTAAAACCAATGCGGGAAAAAAAATAAAACATCATGAATAAAACAACTGCAATTAAGTTATTTGATCAGAAACAAATCCGCTCAATGTGGAATGAAGAAGAAGAGAAATGGTATTTTTCAATTGTGGATGTTATTGGAGTATTAACGGATAGTCCTAATCCGAATAATTATTGGAAAGTTTTGAAACATAGACTGGCAAAAGAAGGAAGTCAGTTGGTTACAAATTGTAACCAACTGAAAATGCAATCAGCTGATGGCAAATATTATAAAACGGATGTAGGTGACACAGAACAATTATTTCGCCTGATTCAGTCTATTCCCTCACCAAAAGCAGAACCATTTAAATTATGGCTTGCACAAACAGGTCGTGAAAGAATAGATGAAATAGCAGATCCGGAAATAGGAATTGAACGCTTAATGGAAACTTATTTAAAAAAGGGATATTCAAAAGAATGGATAAATCAAAGGTTGAAAAGTATAGAAGTAAGAAAAGATTTAACGGATGAATGGGATGAAAGAGGTGTAAAAAAAGGCAAAGAATATGCAATACTTACTGATGAAATCACAGAAGCGTGGAGCGGATTTACGGTAAAAAAATACAAAAATTTTAAAGGTCTGAAAAAGGAAAATCTGAGGGATAATATGACCAACCTTGAACTGGTTTTAA
>JBQCFO010000012.1:0-10415 GCA_051959055.1 Ginsengibacter sp.
TAAAATCAGCTTTGAGCTGTCAGCTATCAGTTGGCGGCTCAAAGTTTTTATAAGGCTTATATTTTTGAATCAATACCAGATATCTTAAGCCGGAAATAGGGTTGATTCAGTCCCGATAACGATCGGGAATCATTTTTTAAAAGATTACCTACAGAATTTTATTATGGCAAAAGCAACAAACACAAAAACAAGTGCAAAAGCGGCTTCAAAGAAAAGGGTTGTAAAAGTAGAACCTTATGGAGAAGCACACATCGTAGCAAGTTTCAACAACATCATCATCAGTTTAACGAACAAGCAAGGCCAGGTTATTTCATGGTCTTCTGCCGGTAAGATGGGATTCCGCGGTTCTAAAAAGAACACCCCTTATGCAGCCCAGATGGCTGCAGCAGACGCAGCAAAAGTAGCGTCAGATGCAGGTTTGAAACGGGTGGATGTTTTCGTAAAAGGACCAGGCTCAGGCCGTGAAGGAGCTATCAGGTCTTTATCACAATCAGGCATTGAAGTAGTAATGATTAAAGATATTACTCCTTTGCCACACAATGGTTGCAGGCCTCCCAAAAAGAGAAGAGTTTAACAATGTGTGATGCTGATTTAGTGATGTCTGATATTCGGACATCTTACATCAGACATCTCAACATCAGACATATTTTTTCATAACCGGGTGCACCATTAATTTTCGATTTTTAATGATGATGCACCGACACTAAAAAATCAATACACATTTATGGCTCGTTACACAGGACCAAAAACCAAAATCTCCAGGATATTCGGAGAGCCGATTACAGGCAATGGAAAATGGTTGACAAAAAACAGCAACCCTCCGGGGATGCACGGAGCAGCACGCAAGCGCAAAAGCCTTGGTGAATATGCTCTTCAGCTTCGCGAAAAACAAAAAGCCAAATACACTTATGGCTTGTTGGAAAAACAATTTCACAAGACATTTGATGAAGCCGCACGCCGCAAAGGTGTTACAGGCGAACAACTGATTAAATTGCTGGAAGCACGTTTGGATAATACCGTTTTCCGCATGGGAATCGCTCCAAGCCGCCAGGCTGCACGCCAATTGGTTTCTCACAAGCACATTACAGTAAACGGTGAAGTATTGAATATTCCTTCTTATTCGTTGAAACCCGGAGATGTAATCGGACTTAAAGAAAAAGCAGCGCACAATACTTCAATCACTTCCAATCTTCGTCCCAAAAATCCAAAGTTTAATTGGCTTGAGTGGAACGAAGCAGAAATGAAAGGTACTTTTATTGCCTATCCCGAAAGAGAAAGTGTTCCTGAAAATATCAAGGAATCTCTTATCGTCGAATTGTACAGTAAATAATGATTTGCTTACAGTAAACTAATAAATAAACAAGTTTCCTAATTAAAACTCTTTATCTCCAAAGGGAGTTAAGATAAAATCTAAAACAAAATAAAAAATGGCCATTTTAAATTTTGTAAAAGCAGACAAAATTGTTCTTCAAAAAAGTACAGATTTCGAAGCGCAATTCGAATTCCGCCCACTAGAGCCGGGATACGGTGTTACCATTGGTAACGCACTTCGCAGGGTATTGCTTAATTCATTGGAAGGATATGCAATTGTTGGTATCAGCATTGCAGGCGCCGATCACGAATTTGCAACAATTAAAGGTATTACAGAAGACGTAACTGAAATTATTCTGAATCTGAAACAAGTTCGTTTCAAAAAGAAAACCGATCAGGATAGCGGTACTGAAAAAATCAGTTTATCCTTAAAAAATAAAACAGAATTTACTGCCGGTATGATTGGAGAGGCTTCTCCGCTTTTCGAAGTGATGAATCCGGATTTGCTGATTTGCACTATGGATCCTTCTGCAAAGCTGGACATCGAAATTACCATTGCCAAAGGCCGTGGGTATGTTCCTGCAGAAGAAAGCAAAGAAAGAAGCTCTCATTTTGGATATATTCCCATTGATGCAATTTATACACCCATCAAAAATGTAAAATACAGTATTGAAAATACGCGTGTTGAACAAAGAACTGACTTCGAAAAATTAGTGATGGATGTAGTGACTGATGGAACCATTCACCCTGAAGAAGCAGTAAAACAAGCCTCAAGGATTTTGATACAGCATCTGATGATCATCACTGATGAAAATATCACTTTTGATAACAAAGAGGAAAAGAAAGAAGACCTGGTAGATGAACAAACTTTACAGCTTCGCAAAGTATTGAAAACTCCTTTGGAAGATTTGGATCTTTCTGTGAGAGCGTTCAATTGTTTGAAAGCAGCTAAAATCAATTCATTGAGCGAACTCGTTCAGTACGAACAGGAAGACCTGATGAAATTCAGGAACTTTGGTCAGAAGTCTTTAAGCGAGATCGAACAGGTATTGAACGAGAGAGGGCTTGGATTTGGATTGGACCTTAGTAAAATAAAATTAGACGAAGAATAAAACAATGTGAAGATGTGAAAATTTACCAATTTGAAAATTGGTACTTCATTTTCAAATTTTCACATTTTCAAATTTTCAAATTAACCCTGTAATTCCTGACACGGTACAGGGTTTAAAAAAACAAAAGTCATGCGTCACGGAAACAAAATCAACAACTTAGGCAGAACGGCAAGCCATAGAAATGCCCTGCTTACCAATCTTGCCTGTCAATTATTTCAGCACAAAAAGATTGTAACTACATTGGCAAAAGCAAAAGCATTGCGCCCGTTTGTAGAACCTTTGATTACAAAATCAAAGGAAAATACCACACACCAGCGCCGTTTGGTATTCAGTCGCTTGCAGGATAAAGCAGCTGTAAAAGAATTATTTGATATCATTAGCCCAAAAATTGCCGGCCGTCCCGGTGGTTATACCCGCATCATCAAACTTGGAAAAAGAGTTGGGGATAATGCAGAATTGGCGATGATCGAATTAGTGGATTACAACGAAATTTATGGAAAAGGAATAGGCGAAAAAGAAACAACAGGAGCGAAGAAAACCCGTAGGGCAGGACGCACCAAAAAAGCCTCTGAAGGGAAATCAGCAACAGAAACTCAGGTTCCTGAAGTAAAGGCACAGGAACTTCCTGAGGTACAGCCTGAAGAACTTCCGGTACCGGCAATCGATGTAGCAGAAGCTCAAAAAGCAGTTGCGCCTCAAGAAAAACCGGAACAACCGGATTCTGATATAAATGATAAATAAAAATAATTAGCCTGCTTCATCGCAGGCTTTTTTTTGTGACCGAAGAGTGGCGGGTGAGGACAACGGCCACGGCTCAGTGCCGCGAGTAGGGTCCTCATTAACTGTTGGCTTCAAAAAATCTGAATCAAATAAATTTTAGGATTATTATTTGCATTCTTTTCTTTTCTTTGCAAAACTTTTTACATGTCTCATACACAATCTACCAACCCGGCAATTTTAATTTTAGAAGACGGAAGTGTTTTTTACGGAAAAGCTTTCGGAAAGATAGGAACCACCACTGGTGAAATCTGCTTTAACACTGGTATGACCGGCTACCAGGAAGTTTTTACTGATCCCAGTTATTATGGACAAATCGTCATTATGAACAACGTTCATATCGGTAATTACGGTATCAATAATGATGAGGTAGAAAGTGATTCTATCAAAGTAAAAGGAATTATTGGCAGAAACCTCGAAGAGCAATATTCTCGGTTTGCTGCAGACAATTCTCTGCAGGAATATTTTGAAAAACAAAATATTGTTGCCATTGATGGGATAGACAGCCGCGCTTTGGTAATTCACATCCGCGAAGCCGGCGCGATGAATTGCATTATTTCTTCTGAAAATACATCAGTAGAAGATCTGAAACAAATATTATCTGAAGTGCCTTCAATGTCAGGATTGGAACTGGCTTCAACCGTTTCTACAAAAAATAATTATACCATCGGTGATAAAAGCAGCAAAATAAAAATTGCTGTTTTGGATTATGGAATTAAGAAAAATATTCTTAATTGTTTTGTTGAAAGAGGCGCTTTTGTAAAAGTGTTTAATGCCAAAACCAGCTTTGAAGAGTTAAAAGAATTCAATGCAGATGGATATTTCATCAGTAATGGCCCGGGAGATCCGGAACCGATGCATTATGCAGTTGATACGGTAAAGGAAATTCTCGCACATAAAAAACCTTTCTTTGGAATTTGTCTCGGGCAACAATTGCTTGCTCTTGCTAATGATATTCCTACTTTTAAAATGCATCATGGACACCGTGGCTTAAATCATCCGGTAAAAAATATTATTACCGGTAAATGTGAAATCACCACACAAAATCATGGGTTTGGAGTAAATGCAGATGCAGTAAAAAATAATAACAATATAGAGATTACCCACATCAATCTGAATGACGATTCTGTCGAAGGAATACGGCTGAAAGACCGCCCTGCATTCTCAGTGCAGTATCATCCGGAATCTACTCCGGGCCCTCACGACAGTCGTTATTTATTTGATGAGTTTTTTGAAATGATGCAAGAAGAAGAGATTGCGAAGTAATTAACGGTCAGGATTTAAAGATTCGAAGAATTTTTTATAAAAAATTCTTTTATTGTATTACTGTCATAAATTCTTTTGTAGTTTTAGATATTAAAACTTTATTCTAAAAAACTCATCCAAAGATTATGTCATCCAAAGCAAAAGTTTCATTACTTAAAAAAACAGGCATTTTCAAAAATACCCCCGAAAAAGATTTAACTGATATTGCTGATATCCTCGAAGAGGTTTTATTAAAAACCGGCGATCCGATATTTGGAAAAGGCGATATTGGTGATTGCATGTACATCATTCAAAAAGGCAGCGTACGCATTCATGACGGTGGATATACATTTGCGGTTTTAAGAGAAAAGGAAGTTTTTGGGGAATTATCTTTATTAGACTCAGAAACCCGGTCTGCTTCTGCCACATGCGATCAGGATTGCGTTTTATTAAAATTAGATCAAACACCTTTTTATAACATTTTATCAAAAGACCAGGAAGTACTGAAAGGTATTTTGCAAATGCTGTGCAGGAGAATCCGGATGCTGGATGAAAAAAGCGCTCATCAATAAATCAATGACATTTTATGAAGATTTCAATCATCAACGGCCCCAATTTAAATCTTATCGGTACAAGAGAACCGGGAATTTATGGCTCAGAAACCTTTGAGCATTTCTTTCAAAAACTTCGTAAAGAATATGAAACTATAGACTTTGATTATTTTCAAAGCAACGTAGAAGGAGAGATCATCAACGAAATTCAAAAGGCAGATAAAAGGATGAATGGAATTATTTTAAATGCTGGTGCATACACGCACACTTCGATTGCCATTGGCGACGCCATTGCAGCCATAAAAACTCCTGTCGTTGAAGTTCATATTTCCAATGTAGAAGCAAGAGAGGAATTTAGAAAATATTCGCACATTTCTTCTAAATGTGTGGGAACTATTTCCGGTTTTGGATTAAAAAGCTATTTGCTTGCGGTAGAATCTTTTGTAAAAAATATTTGATTCTTTTAAAATAGAGAAAGGGTTGGTTAAAGAATCCCTTTTGTTTCTCCCCAATACTATAAATATTAACCTGATTCACGAAGCGGGAATTTTTAGAAAAAATAGTTGAATGCTTATTCAATTTAACAGGCACCCTTTTTCGCGTAACAGATTTTGTGGTAAGTACATTTCAATTAAACCAGGATCTACAACCTAACACCCATATATGGGTAGAAAGCGCCCCGAACAAACGCTCTATGATATCCTAATCGAAAGTTCCAGATCAATATTTGATTTATACAGACTGCAAACAACAAACTATCAACTACCATGGTATATTGTTTGTATTTGTCTAATCAAAGTACCTTATGAAAAAGAAGAAGATTCTGATCACAGATGATGATATAGGAGTTCGGCATATTTTTAAACTGATCTTCGAAAGAGCTGGGTATGAAGTGGCTATTTATGAGGAGGCAGTACCTATTTTTCAAAACAAATTTACCACACCCGATTTGTTTTTGCTTGATAAGCAATTGAGCGGTGAAGACGGCCTCGAATTATGTGAGTTTTTAAAAAGCCAGTCGGCTACAAACAAAATTCCCGTTATTATGGTTTCTGCAACACCTGGAATCAGAGAAATGGCCAAAAAAGCCGGCGCCGATGATTTTATAGAAAAACCCTTTAAAATGAAGGAGTTATTAAAAATAGTGGCAAAGTGGATTTAAGCCAAATCTCTTTTTGAATAGAAATTTAAGTTTGTAATTTTTAATGATAATGACTGCGAATCATTGTCTTTCAAGCTTTTCTAAATATTCTAATCCATCTTTGGAAACATAAATGCAATGCAGAATCTTATTCTCTACTACTTTTTTTTTAATTTCTATTAATCCTCTTTTAAACAGAGGTGCTACCGCGTAGTTCATATCTTCCATCGTACACGGCCTTTCATCAGCAGTTCCGTCCAATTCTGTTTGCCGGCACTGCTTTAATTTTTCAATCATCGAATCTGATAGAGGACGAAAATATTTCATTGAATTTGTTTTAGGGGGCGTAAATAGGTTGCAGTTTTCTTCTTTGATTTTACTACAATTTTGTTGCCATATATCGTAAAAGTAAGTACCGTGTAATTCAGGCCAGTCTGTTGAAGAAACGTTTATTTAGAAAAAAAACCTATGTGATTTGGACTTTTTGCAAATCTTTTCTGGCTGGTGCTGTAAACATTTCCCCTTCTTCATTAAATCTTGAACCGTGGCAAGGGCATTCCCAAACTTTCTCGGCAGTGTTCCAGGCTACGGTACAGTCAATATGTGTGCAAGCAGGGTTTACAGAATGAATATGCCCGTTTTCATCTTTATAAACTGCGACTGACTCTTTTTCATATTTTATTAATTTTGCTTCTCCGTTTTCCAAATTTTCAGGATTTATTTTTTCCAGGGGGAATAGTTTTTCTACAAAACTTGCTGTTACATCTGCTGCATTTTCTATAAATTTTTCAAAGCCAGCAATTGGTTTTATTCTCAACGGATCAAAAACATTTTCATATTCACTTTTCCCCTTTACGATTAAATCCGTAAGAATTTTGGCGGCAATCTGGCTGTATGTAATTCCATTTCCTCCATATCCTGTTGCAACAAAAACAGTTTCAGGATTTCCAGGCAAATGCCCAATGTAAGGCAGGCCATCAGTTGATTCAAAGTATTGGGAAGACCATTTATAGGCTACTTCATCTACAACAAAATATTGGTGCAGATACCTTTCTAATTGCCGAAAACATTCTTGAGTATCTTTTTTTTCAGCAGTTCGGTGATCTTCGCCTCCGGCAATTAAATATTTTTTTCCATCAACTTCCTGCGTCCGATAATAATGATAAGGATCGTGGAGATCATAGGCCAAATCATGAGGATAATCGCTTTTTAAAGTAACGGCCATTGCATAACTGCGATACGGTGCGCACCGGAAATGAAGCAGGTTTACACCTGGCGGAATGTGTGTGGCATAAACGACATTATTCGCCTTTATTTTTCCTGATGAAGTTTCTACTTCGAGCGTTTTATCCTTATTTTTTTTTACTTCCGTCACCCGGCAATGCTGAACAATAGTACCGCCTGCATTTTCGAATGCTTTTGCAATACCATATAAATATTTTGTGGGATGAATTTGCGCCTGGCGTTTGAAAACCAATGCTTTTTGAAAATCAACCGGAACCGGAATTGTATCACTGTATTCCACATCACAACCTGCTTTTTTTGATGCGGTAAAAGCTTCATCTAATTTTTTTGTTTGCTTTTCATCAGTAGAAAATAAATAGCCGGATCGCTCACTGAATCCACAATTAATATTGTATTTTCTTACATGGCTTTCAGCAATATTGATGGCTTCCATCGCCGCACTCAATACGATTTTCGTGTTTTCTTCTCCAAAGTTTTTTTCAATATCAGCATAGGTAAGATCCAGGATTGTGTTGAGATGAGCAGTAGTGCCCGAGGTAGTACCAAATCCAATATTTTTCGCTTCGGCTACCAGGCATTTTTTACCAGAGTTTTGCAAAAGCAATCCTGCTGTAATTCCGGTGATGCCGCCCCCAACAATCACTACATCATAACTTGTTTCGATGTTTGTAATGGCTGAAATATAAGGCTCCAAATCCTGCCAGATACTTGTTGTTGCGCCATCTCTTTCCATAAAAATACTTTTAGTAAAATGATTCAACTTTTCAAATCATCGTTTGCTTTGAAATAAAATTTTGTAAAATAGAAGCTACTGCTTCTACACCTGGATATTGCATCCGGCACTTTGATTTATAGGCCTCTATGTCGGTTGTTGTAAAATCAATAAAACATTATGCCATGTTTTTATCCAAAACCTTGTCTTTATTGGCTCCTGGTCATAAAATTTTGATCAGTAAAAGGACAAATATTCTGATTTTCATTTTTTAAATTGAAATTTTCCTTGCACATTACGGGATATAAAGCAATCGTTCGGGAATAATTTCTACACAAATACATTTAAAAAAACAGCGTTGCGTTCTCTGTTTGGAGTGCGGAAAAATAAACTGAAATCTCCAGTAAAAAAGCGATGTTTCAACTCCTTCAAATTGAAGATTTTCTGCTGATAGAAAAATAGTAATTTTTTATACCGTTCATTCTACCCTTCTATGCAAAGATTTATGGCATAAAATTCTATTTATGATTTGTAAACCTAAGTTATGAACAAAATAATTCCTCAAAAATTAAAGACTATTAAAAACTCCATGAATTTTGTGGAAGATATTTTGCCTTTCACTGAAAAACCATCTAACGCTCACTTTACTCAAAAAGGGAAAGTATCGGATCAGGAAATTGAAGCTTGCGATCTTTTTTCTTTGTTCACTGCCAATATTATAAAAGAAGAAGTTGTTTTTACAAGATAAATTTTGAAATTTGAACCTTCCTCGTAGGTGGATTCACGAGCGGTTTCATGTATTAAGAATCAAAAATAACGGTTATTTGTTTGTTTACTGTAAGCCCCACGCTGGTTTTTTTGAGATATGCCTTGAGGAGCTGAGGAAGATGCCATTTACCAATTTTGAAACACGAGACCGTAACTTTCTTCCGTAATAATATCTTTCCATTGATGAATTAGTTTCTTGTAAGCTTTACCTACTGGCATAATCTTTCTGTCAAGGTCGTATAAGCCTAATTTATTCACATTGCCTGCATCATTTCTCAATGCGGAATCCCAATCTACCTGGTGGGTCAAACTATACCAGGTAAATCCGATTACAGGAATGCCATCGTGTTTCAGCCGATGAACATTTGCCCATTGTTTCAAAAGCCATTCAGTACATGCGGGCATTTTGATATTGGTTTCGGTATGCATAATGGGAAGCCGGTAGCGCCGGTAATACTGCGCCGTAATTACATAATAGCCAAAGATTTCGCCCGATGCCTGTGTATGCCCATCGGGATGTACAATATGCTCATTGGTGACATAATAATCGTTCCCCATAATGCATCGTCCTTTCACCTGGTTATCGCCAAACCATTGATACTCTTCTCTTGTCATCCCATTGCTGGTCAGATAATTATACATGGGGACATTCAATGGATAGCCATAGGTAAGATCCAGGGAAAGAAATCTTTTCTGATTTAAAAATCTGGCCAATGGAGATGCGGCAGGATCGATGGCATGGAAATATTCTGACGATTCACTCTGTATAAAAGTAGCTTCTGGCTGAATACGCAAAATCGCGTGCATCGCCATCACATTCGCTTTGCAAATATGTTTTAAGGCCGTTACAAATGCTTCATCCGATGCAAGGCATTCGTTCCACCAGCCATATTGCGCAGAAAACATAGCTGCAATAAAAATTTCATTAATTGGGGTATATAATTGCAGATCCGGAAAGCGTTTGGCAAAGGCCTCAGCGTATTCGGCGAAATAATAGGGAAAATCGGGGTTTTGGAAATTACCAAGCCAATCGGGAACTCCAAAGTGACAAAGATCAACAATCGGGTATATTTCCAATTCTCTAAGCCTGTTGAAAACCTGGTCGCTGAATGCCCAGTCATATTGCCCCGGACCAATATGGGTACTAAATAATGGTGGCCCATATCTTAAATATTCAATCCCAAGTTCCTTTACGAGCAAAAAATCAGTCTGCCAATATTTATAATGGCCACATTTTTCCATTTCGTCTACTCTTTTACAAGTGCCGTCCGGTAGTTTGATGTTGGGATAGCTGTTTTCAATTCCTGTAGAAAACATAAATTTTGTTCCGGGCATAATCAGGTTATTTTTTCTTCAAAAAATCGTTCTATTGCGTTGAGAACCGGTGGTAATTTAATTCCTTTGTCACTTTGCAATACGCTGTATTGGGGCCGCTTTGCTTTCCAGCCTGTTTCATGTTGATAGCATGGCGAAATATAGTTTTTCTGAAAATTGCCTTTTGAAGCCAGTTCTTCGGCAAATTCATACCAGGTAAGTCTTCCATCATTAGTTAG
>JBQCFO010000013.1:0-10591 GCA_051959055.1 Ginsengibacter sp.
CGCGTTTATTGTTTCAGTGAGTGTGCCAATTTGATTTACTTTTACAAGTAAAGCATTTGCCACATGCTGCTCAATTCCTTTCTGCAATCTTTTCACGTTTGTTACAAATAAATCATCACCAACCAGCTGAATTCTGCTACCTAATCTTTCCGTCATCAGTTTCCATCCTTCCCAATCATCCTCACCCATGCCGTCTTCAATCGAAATGATGGGATATTGATTCACCCAGTTTTCCCAGAAATCAACCATTTTTTCACGGCTTAATTCTTTGCCATCCGATTTATGAAAATGATAAACCTGTTTTTCTGTATTATACATTTCGGAAACGGCGGGATCCATGGCGATTGAAACGTCCGTACCAGCTTTATAACCTGCTTTTTCTATTGCTTTTAATACGGTTTCTATGGCTTCTTCATTGCTTTGAATGTTTGGAGCAAAACCTCCTTCATCACCTACATTGGTGCTGTAACCATTCTTCTTCAGGACGGATTTTAAAGAATGAAAAATTTCCACACCCCAGCGCAATGCTTCACTAAAAGATGAGGCGCCGATTGGCATTACCATAAATTCCTGGAAATCTATTTTGTTGTCTGCGTGAGCGCCGCCATTCAATATGTTCATCATTGGAATGGGAAGAACTTTGGCATTGGTGCCACCAATATATCTGTATAAAGGAAGGTTTGCTTCGAGAGCCGCGGCTTTTGCAACAGCCATGCTCACAGCGAGAATAGCATTTGCGCCGAGTTTACCTTTATTTTCGGTACCATCAATTTCAATCATTTTTTGATCAATTCCTGTCTGATCCGCTACGTCCCAGCCGATAAGTTCGTCGGCAATAGTTGTATTCACATTATTTACAGCAGTCAGAACGCCTTTTCCATCATACACTTTTTTATCATTATCGCGCAGTTCTACCGCTTCATGAACTCCTGTGCTCGCTCCTGAAGGAACTGCAGCCCTGCCCATATATTCATTTTCGGTAAGAACTTCTACTTCTACTGTCGGATTGCCGCGGCTGTCTAAAATCTGCCGCGCATGGATGTTTGCGATGTAACTCATTTTGTGGTTTTATGTATTTGTTGTTTTTTTAAGTAAAATCTTTGGGCAATAGAACTTTTAGATCTAATTGGCTACAAATGTAAATAAAAAGGATGCAAACGAATGAACAGCATACAACAATTGTTTAGGCAAAATAACAATTGCTGTTATTTGTCGTTTTACTGTTGATTCTTGTGTTATGTATGGATAAAAAACAAATGCAGTTCTTTCAAAAAACAAGTAATAATTGAAATAGAAGCAGATTTATTTCATTCTCTTATAACCATTAAACTTTATTTGCTCTTGCCCCGCTTTATTATTTTAAAATAATCTATCAAATTGCCACTTTTATCATAAACATTGTAATCAATAACATTGCCTTCAATCGACATTATTGCATAATTGTAGGAATTTATTTTGGGTGTAAACGCCATAGTAGATAAATTGCTGCCGCCTACACCTTGTAAAGAACCCCCAGCGGATCCATTTGTAATATAAACCGTCCCCTGCGGTTGATCGTAAACATGTAAATTTTCTAATTCAAAGATTTGTGTTCCTTTTACGGGTTTGTGCCGTTCGTACACGTGACGATGGCCGGATATACACAAATCAACGTTGTATTTGTCAAGCAGGGGCGTAATGTGCTGTTGCCAGGTGATAATTTTACTGACGCCAAATGCATACATTGGATAATGACAATATAAAATGATCCATTTAATATTTTTATTTTTCCGTGCCTTTGAAAGATCGGATTCCAACCATTTATAATCTTTTGAACCCGGCTCAAATAATACTTTTCCAACTTTTTCTGCGCCCTGGGCATAACCTGAATTAATGGCTATGAAATGGGTATTTCCGTAATCATAAGAATAATTTAATTGGTCCTTTGGCAAATTAAATAACTCGTAAAAAATCGGGAATGGCTTCTGAAAATCCGGAGATAAGGTATCATTCACTACGTCGTGATTCCCTGTTACTGACATTAATGGATACCGGGCATTTAACGGCTGGCCAATATTAAAAAAACCTTTCCAACTTTTTTCAACCGATCCATTCTCCACGATATCGCCATTGTGAACAGTGAAATCAAATGAATGTTTACTCATCTGCTGAACAATCGTATCTGTTTGCTCAAAATCATAGTTGCCCTTATTATTTTGCGTATCACTCCAGAGGCCAATGACTATTTTGTTTTCATTCCCGGTTAAAGGAGCCGTCCGGAATTTGTACACGGAACTATAGCCTTTTTTTGGGGATCCCACTTTATAATAATAGAAAGTTGAAGGTTTTAGCTTTTTTAAAGTGACCTTGCTGATATAGGAATGCAGATCAGCTACATATTTTTCTTTTGCTTTGATGATCTTATTTAGATTATTGCTGTCAATCCCATAAATCACTTCCCCTTTTTCTTCCTTATCGTTCATCCATGTGATCGCCATTGTGCTGGAAGTATTCACCTTCTTTTCGCCATTCCAACTAATATGTATTCCTTTTGGCTGAGCAAAAGAAATAGAAGATTGGATTATTAAAAAAAGTAAAAAAAGAAAACGTTTCATGAGAAATAATTTTTAATTAAAGAAGGAATCTGAGTCCCGGCGCTATTGCAGACTTTTGGGATTAAAGTTCATTTCAGAAGGTGGAGCACTTTGAACATTTGCGCCCCAGGTTTTATTTGGAGTACCGCCCATTACGAGTTCCAATTTTTCGCCATTCATTAAATCTGCATGCGTAAACCACGGTTGATTCCATGCTTTCCCATTGAGCGTTGCGCTTTGAATATATTTGTTTGTGGCAGAATTATTTCGCGCAGTTACAGAAAAGGTCTTGCCGTTTGGAAGCTTCATGGTTATATTTTCAAACACAGGGCTGCCAATATTGTAAACGGGAATACCAGGGGTAACCGGAAAAAATCCCATCATGGAAAAAACCACAAATGCAGTCATTCCGCCACCGTCCTCATCACCCGGAATCCCAAAAAGATTGTCGGTAAACCATGTATCCAGCAGCATGCGAATCCGCGTTTGTGTTTTCCATGGCGAGCCGGTGTAATTATACAGATAAGGTATGTGAAAACTTGGTTCGTTTCCCATTACAAATTGCCCGACCAAACCGGTTGCATCAGGAAAAGTATTCCATAAAGCATATTTGCTTCGTCCTAAATCTTCCCTGAACAATTGATCAAGCTTTGCCTCGGCCTTTTCCCTTCCTCCCATCAATTCAAATAAACCTTTAAAATCATGTTTTACACTCCAGTTGTAAGTATATACATTGTTTTCTGTTGTATATTCACGGCCTCCCTGCCCTCCCGAAAATTTGGGGTCGAAAGGTTCGATCCAATTTCCCGCTGCGTCTTTTGGCCACATGAATCCTTTGTCTGTTCGGAATACATTTTTATAAAAACCGGCTCTATTTAAAAAAAGTTCTTTGTCTTCTTTGCGTCGGGCCGCATCTGCCAGTTGTGCTATGCACCAATCATCATAACTGTTTTCCAAAGTGACAGCAACTGCCTGTCTTTTTTCAAAACCGTGAACTTCTTTGACAGTTTCTGTTTCCCCAGGATGCAGTGAAGGCATGTACCCGTTTTTGTTATAAAAAGAATCAAGTGAAGTAGCCGGGCCATTTCTCCAGGGTAATAATGTAGCTTCAAGCGAATTTTTCTTTAATCATTCATAAGCCTTTTTTATATCAAAATTGCGATAACCTTTCATCCAAACATCTGCCATCCATGCCGCTGCATGATTTCCTGTCATACAGGGATCATCTCCAAAAGCAAGCGCAAATGAAGGCATCCAGCCACTTTGTTCATACATCGTAACGTAAGATGAAATCTTCTCTTGCTGCATTTTCGGATCAAGAATGGTGTGTAGAGGCTCTAATGCGATATAGGTATCCCACAACCAGTTATCAATGTAAAATGGCTTATCCGATTTATGAACTTTATGATCATAGGCACTATAATATTGCCCATATTCGTTTATGTCAACCATTCTTTCATAAGAACGGTACAATGAAGTATAAAAAACCCTTTTCTGCGCTTCCGTTCCACCTTTTACATTTATTTTAGACAAGGCAATTTCCCATTCTTTCCGGGCATTTTCTTTCACTTTATTAAATGAAAGATTTGAGATTTCTTTCTGCAAATTTTGTTTTGCCTGATCGATACTTATAAAGGAAATGCCGTATCTGAATTCTATGGTTTTATTTTTATCACCAATGTCAGCGAGTAACCTTTTTTGAGATTTATCCGCATAATTTGTACTCTCTATATTCGTGTTTATTTCTGCATAAAAAAATGCCGGCATACCTTTTACAGAGTCAGTTCCGGTAATTATTCTCTTTCCTTCAACATCAATTTTTCCACCATTATTTAAAACCCCAAGCCGGAGGAAATGCCGCGAGTTACTCTTAAAATGAAAGCGAAAGAAGCCACTCCTTGCAGAAGGTGCAAACTCGATGCTGTCGCCGTTTTCTTCGAGGCGCACTGAATAATAATAAGGCGTTGTAATTTCATTATCCCATGTAAATGACTTGCGCCAGCTATCTTTATTGATCTCGCCGGAATAAGGCATTATTGAAAACAGCGAAGGTTGCCTGTGGGAGGAAATTGTTAACGGGAAAAAATTAATCTGGTCATCGAGCTGATCTTTCCTTGAAGGAAAAACGCGAATCATACTATTCGGTAAATGTGCTACCGGCCGTGTGGGTACAAGAATATGCCCGACACTGCCTATGGTAGGATCTACGTAATCTACGTTTGATTTTTGCTGTTGGGCAACCGCTGCCTGGCTCAATAGCAGAGAAACAATGGCAATTATCTTTTTCATTATAGCACCTTATTAAATAAATCGATGGATAAAATCCTTTCTTATCCGTTTGAGAAACACAAAATCAGTTTTAAAAAAGCCGGTTAATTTTTCAACACTTCCGTTACTGGTTTTCCGATAGATCCGTTTGGCTCCTGGATGTGCAGCAAAGCAGCAAGTGTTGGCGAAATATCCGTCATGTTAACAGCCCTGCTTGAAGAACCATTTTTGATTCCCCAACCCATCCACACCAATGGAATATGAGCATCATAGACATGCCATGACCCGTGCGTAGTACCCGTGGCGTTAGGCGATCCGGAATACCAGCCTGGTTCCAAAATAATCGTTACAGGACCGGAACGCTTTGCATTGTACCCGTTAATTATCCTGTTTTTTATCAATTCGGGCACGGCAGCCTCGTTTATGTTATGCACATCAGCTACAAAAGCAACACCTGGTTGAATGCGTAAAAAGTCAACAGATATTTTGCGGATTTCTTCTTCCTTCAGATTGTTTTCCTGAATCAATTGTTGATTAAAGTGTGCCTGTGAATTACCGAAACCTGTAACAAGATTCTTTACATTGTATTTTTTCGCCAGCAGATCATTTAGCTCTTTCTGGTATTTGCCACCCGGCCAGAAGCCCGCGGGAATTTTCTGATCTACAAGTAGGCCCGGATTATGAGCGGCACCGTGATCGGCAGAAAGGAAAACTGTGTAATTACCCTTCCCAACCTGTTTATCCAAATAATTAAAAAAAGATGCAAGGTCTTTATCGAGGCGCAGATATGTGTCTTCTATCTCAATAGCATTCACTCCAAACTTGTGCCCAATATAATCAGTAGAAGAACAACTTACAGCTAAAAAATCCGTAACGCCATTTTTCCCCAATTGTTCATTTTCGATAGCTGCCATTGCCATGTCAAATGTGAGTGTATTGCCGTAAGGAGTGTTGCGAATAATATCAAAATTATTTTTAAACATCCCGGAGGTTTTTACCGGAAATGTGGGGGAAGACTGTCCGGAAAAAATGCCTTCATATTTATTATCGTCAGGAAAACTCTGAACATAAGTTTTGATATCATACAATGTGTTCCAATCCTGTTTCAGATATTTTTCGGCCAGTTTTTGTTCATTGAATTTCTTCACCCAAAGAGGCAGATCATTCATATAATACGTACTGGTAATCCAGCCACCGGTAACATTATCAAACCAATACGCGGCATTTGCTGCATGACCGGCAGGTAATATGCTTCCACGATCTTTCAATGCAACGCCAATCACTTTTGAGCGGAAATTAGTAGCCAGTTTCAATTCATCTGTAATGGTGCTGGATAATAAGTTCCTGGGAGACATTTGTCCTGCCTTCGAGGTACTTCCTACCGTTTGTACGGTACTATCTTCGGTGCAATACATTTTTTGGCCCGTAGCGTTGATGGTAAAATCATTTCCTGCAATACCATGAACCGCAGGCACTGCACCCGTATAAATAGTGCTGTGGCCTATCGCAGTAACCGTGGGGACGTAATCTATATACGCATTTTCACACGTAAAGCCTTCATTTAACATACGCTTAAATCCATTGGGCTGGTAGCGATCATAATAGCGATAGAGATAATCCCATCTCATTTGATCTACTACAATGCCGACTACGAGTTTAGGGCGCGGCAGCTCGTTGGATGATCGTTTTTGTGCATGAACAGAGATGCTGCAAAAGAAAATGCACATTAATAAAATGCTGTGTTTCGCAAGAAATTTCATGATGGCAGTTTTTAATTGAAAAATCATTTTTGTGAGAAAAGGGGGCAACCGTTTTCTTGTTTGTCATCATACGTGTCCTTTTAATGATACATATGAAAATCGCTGCTTTTATTGAACCTTAAACTCCCTTTTTGTTATTTCTAAAAATTTTTTGTTGTATTTTACAGAAGGCTCCAAAGCCGTACCACGTGAAAAATCATTCCATGAATTGATGATAACCAATTGGTCTTTGCCCATGCTCCGCTTTGCCACATTACAATAATCAACATAGTTTGAATCGGTGCGGTTAATGGCTCTTTGTGTTGCGGCACTTGGCTCATTATAACCCGGGAAAATACATGGCACATACTGGACATTCATTTCTTCCAGGCTTTTTTTCCAGTTTTGATAGCTCAAATCCACGAAACTATAAAAAGCCCACCAACGGTCGTAGTCAGGCGTGTTCCAACTGGTCAATACGATGGCGTCCATTGCCGCTAAAGCTGTTGCCTCATAATTTACAGGAGCAGCCCAGCCGGTTGTCAATTCACCGATGAAGAAAGGATTGATACCTTGCTTTTTTAGTTCTGTTCTCAAAGTATCGGTAACGTATTTATAATCAATACTTGTGAGGGCAGCAGAGGCTAAATTGATTGGACTGAGCATGATAACGGGTCTGCCTCCAATTTTAAAATAGTAATCTTTGGTAATATGGCTTTGCACAAGAGATGTAAGCTCAGTTATCATTGTTTTTAGCAGGTTTCCTTTCAATGGAGCAGCATTGGTCGCTTTAAGATGGGCAGTGTTGTAGTCGATTACCATCTTTACTTTTTGGTTGTTGTGCGCGGATGCAAATGCGTTCAGCAGAGAATTATCCGCAGCGGCTGCGTTCCATTTTAAAATTAAATAATCTACTCCTCCTTCGTCTGCCCAACTCATCTGCTGGGGCAAAACATTTGGGTTATTAATTGCATCATAAGGCTTCCCCAGAAGAGATGTATCCGGTTGTACTTTATTCCAGTCTGTGGAAGTATAATTTGAATAATATGCTCCTACTATTGCATCTTTCGTAAGCTTGACAGCAGGAATAGGATACTTATATTTTGAAGCAAAATCGTCGGCTTTTTCATTGTTTTTTTTACAGGCAACAAATAGTGCCGAAAAAACCAATAAGCCGGAAAACAGTCTTATATATTTATTGTTGAGCATTGCAAATATTTTATTGTATGAGTTCATTTTAATAACAGGTATTTTCATCAGCGCCATGCGGGTAAATAAGGATTTTCGTTGGTCGGGCGTGCAAACCATAGTTTTGTTCGCAACGCATCCGGGCCACCGAGCCATTGAATTGCATTATTCACTTCCTTGTTGTTCACCTGCAATTCTATACCGGGATAATTAAGGCGTTGCGGAATATAAGCGAAACCCACTGCTCCGCCTTCGCCACCATCAGGATTGAAATGCGGGGGAAAGTCCAGTACCTGGGTTCTGCGCAGCAATGTCCAGGCGTCCATAGCATTATAAAAGCCCGCCAGCCATTCCTGCATCACAATTTGTTTAAAAGGATTTGGAGTTAAAATAGCACTGCTTGTAATGCCGATGTAGTCTTCAAAATCAGATCCTCTTCCCGTCGTGTCAACACTGGTATTCCATGCGATGCCATCAGTAGCCAAATAGTCATTTACCTGTTGCTGAGGAATATTATACTTTGCCATTGAGGCAGCAATTCCCTGATTGTAATACTGTTCAGCTGTTTTAGAACCTCCCCATCCTTTTAGCGCCACTTCTGCTTTCAAAAAACAGGCCTCTTCATAAGAAAGAAAAACATATTCTTCATTTGGCTTCGTGAAATAATCTCCAATCTGAGAATAATCTAATTGTCCAAGAGGAGAATGTGGATTTCCTCCTGAAATGGTTACTCCGGCCGGTAGTGAAGTGGTCTTTGGCTGCCCCCAGAATTTGCCTTTATAAGGCCCTTGGGATGCAGGTTTTGCGTAAACCGGAAGTCGGGGGTCATTATAAGGCAACATGTATTGAACAAGTGATTCGCTGATAACGTTCAAACTTGTAAGATGTGCCGTAGCCTGTACGATGTTATAGTCATAAAGATAACTCCAGGTATCGGAAGTTGTTCCCCAAAAAGCACGAGCTGTCTCATTTTGAGCCATAATGGTGTTTTGCTCGTTAGCTAAAACTTCGGAAACTACTTTTTGAGCTTCAGACGAATTCGCATTGGAAATCCGAACTGCTAAGCGGAGCCGAAGCGTGTTGGCAAATTTCTTCCATTTTAATAAATCGCCTCCAAAAACGGCATCGGCTTTTCCGATATAAGTATCACCATTCAAATCAAGTGAATCTGCGGCAGTTTTTAAGGAATTCATTATGTCCTTATAAATATCTTCCTCTTTTTCATAAGGGATGTGTACATTTCCTGATAAAGACTCCGTTTTTGGCACGCTTCCCCATATCGCTACTATATTCGAATACAGGTAGGCCTCAAAAATTTTAGCTACCAAAACCCTGTTTTTATAAGCCCTGTTTTCCCCGTAGTTTAAGATGATCTGATGCACCGGTTGCAAACAGGAAACATAAGCAGATTGCCAATATCCATTGACAGTAGAAGCAAAGGTATAGTACCGTGGAAGTTGGCCACCGCCCACAGAAACGTAATTTGAATAGTGGGACAATGCTTCGCGCCTCATTCCACCTCCAAAAAGGTTAATGGTATTGTACACGGAAGTATTTAAAAGGTATTCAGGATCTACATTCTCCGGATTGTTCGGATTTATGTTTGTTCTCTCAAGTTCTTTAGTGCACGAAGCCAACGTTATCACCAATGATAAAACCAGCAACACCAATATATTTTTGTAATTCATTTTTGTAAGATTTAAAAAGTTAACCTGATATCTATTCCGTACGTGGTAAAAGGAGGCAATGAGCCGTACTCAATTCCCTGTCCATTGCCCGATGTTACACTTGATTCCGGATCAATTCCGGGAGGCGCTTTTTTGAACATTGTCCAAAGATTTCTGCCGGATAACGATATGCGTGCATTTGAAATAACGGAAGCTTTGAGCATTTTGGAAGGAAGATTATATCCAACAACCAATTCCCTGAGTTTTACATATGACGCATCGAAAATTTGCATCTCATCCAAAGTGGAAAAACCATTTGATTGCGGAGACACATAAACATTGTTAGGCGTGCCGTCTTCAAAATACGCATCTGAGTAGATAAATCCGCCTTGTAAATTTGCTTTCGCCTCGCCATAAATATAGCTATGCAGGTAGTAATCTTCCCGTCCTTCCATAGTGCTTTTAATCACTCCCGCCAAATATTCTCTTCTATAAGTACCCGAGTAGAAGCTTCCTCCTTTACGAACGTCAACCAGGAAACTGAGGGTAAAATTCTTATACCGGAAAGCATTATTGAGACCGCCTGTCCAATCAGGCATTGCATTACCCAGGATAAGATTGGATTCTGCTATCGGAAGCCCACTTTCTGCAACCAGCTTGCGTCCTTGCTCATCACGTTTCCAACCGGCGCCGCGAATCACGCCATAAGGCTGGCCCACTTCGGCAAAGATTAACAGGCGCCCATACCATGAATTCAACTGAAAACTATTCACCCCTTCCACCAGGCTTTTTACTTTTGAATTGTTTTTGGCATAATTGGCTACAACATTCCATGAAAAATCCTTTTTCTTAATGGGAGAACCCGAAGCCGTAAGTTCTGTTCCCCAGTTTTGAATTTCTCCGGCATTATAGTAGCGGGTGGTATATCCGCTTGTCGGTGTAATTTGAGCGGTTACGATTTGATTGGTAGTGGAGGTTCTGTAATGAGTAGCACCAAAATTCAACCTGTCTTTCA
Organism: Ginsengibacter sp.; assembly: GCA_051959055.1. Lineage (GTDB taxonomy): Bacteria > Bacteroidota > Bacteroidia > Chitinophagales > Chitinophagaceae > Ginsengibacter. Next base: position 10,451 of record JBQCFO010000013.1, read on the forward strand.
GGAAATGTAAATCAATTCCAAACTCAGACGAACGGGTTTTTTCAGGTTTCAAATCCGGATTATAAAAAGTCGGCGACAACGAAGCATACGCCTGGCCATTGTAAATACCAACAAATGAATAAGTAGGAATTAACTGGTAAG
>JBQCFO010000014.1:0-6492 GCA_051959055.1 Ginsengibacter sp.
GGAAATACACCGACATCGCCTCCCATACAAATTGTAACCCCCGAACGCAGCGCAGCCGCAAAACTTTTTTTCTTTGCGGTAATCCTGGCCGGTTCAGGTGTGATGCCTTTTTTCCATCCCATATAATATTGGGCAATCGCATCACCGGCCGCTATTGTCGGACAAAGAGCAACTCCTTTTTCTTTCATTAATTTAAAAATTTCTTCAGTTCCCTCATTGCCATGCTCTATCGTGTGAACACCGGCCTCAATGGCTCTTCGCATGCCTTCGGGAGTGGAGGAATGAACGGTTACAAATCTTCCGCTGCTTTTGGCAATCGCTACTGCCGCCGCCAGTTCCTCGGTGGTAAATGTTGGTTCCGATTCCCCATTGAGTCCGTAAGGATAATCTGCATAAATCTTGATAACATCGGCGCCTTTTGAAATTTGTGTGCGCACTTCTTTTTCTAATTCTTCTTTGTTGCCCACTTCGGCTGCGCCCTGTGGCAGGTCAACATCTGCATTCCCGAAATGGGGCCCATAAGTTCCCTTGGCAACAATCGCTCTTGTTGCCACTATCATTCGTGGGCCGGGAACAATCCCTTTTTCAATTGCTGTTTTTAACCCTGCATCATCATACATGGCGCCTTCGGTTCCTAAATCCCGCACTGTTGTAAAACCAGCCATCAGCGTGGCTTGTGCGTGGGTTACTGCTCTGGCAGTTCTTTCGGCGCGGCTTTCTTTCAACACCTGGTCGTTCCAGCTTGTTTCATTGTAAGGATGCAGAAATAAATGAGAGTGTCCCTCGATCAATCCGGGCAAAAGTGTAGCGCCTTTTAATTCAATCACGCGGGTATTGGAGGGCAGTTTGAAAGCCATTGGCCCTGCATTTTCTATTTTATTTCCTTTAACGAGTACTACCCAATTTGTGTGCATTGTTTCTCCGTCAAAGACCCTGTCTGGCCTAAAGAGATAAAATGAATCGCTTTGCGCAGTGGCGAAAAAAGAGCAAAACAAAAAGATAAGGTTAAAAAAGATTTTCATGAAGGAAAGATAGGAATTAAACTGATTTCGGATGTGATGATTTCTGATTTTTGATTGGTAAAATAAACGACAGTAAAACAAGAAATAAAGCGGATTTCTGTTCTTAAAAATAGCCACTGTATGCACTTTCCCGTTTCTTAATCTGAAAATAATATGATTGTTTCTTTCCTGCTTGTGCTTTTAGTCTAAATAAAGACTTGCGAAAAGAAAGTTAGACGTTCACGCACAACATTTACCGAAAACAATAAAAAGCGTGGAAATTTTTCTTTTCCATGAAAAGATATACAATTAACCATGAACACATTTGGTTTACAACTCTTCAATCCAGATAGAAATCGCATGTGGGGCAGATTCATCGCCTCCAAAATACGGGAATAATTTATATCCCTCGGCTAAAGCGGTTGTACTCGACCGTGGCATGGCTGTTTCCTTACCATTCAAAGAAAAAATGTATTGATTCCCTGAAACCTTTATAGAGCAATTGTTTTCAGTTCCAATTTGTACAATTCCCAGTTCTTTAAAACTTATCACACTGTTATTATAATCATAAGCAAAAATCCGGAGCGCATTATCGCTCCACCTCCAGCCAAACCTCGCGCTATATTCATGATGAGTAGCATTATTATCACTAAACCCGAATAATTTATTGATGTCCGTTTGATTACTTTCCGCAATTGTTTTATAGATAGCGGAACTGTCAAATTTTACTTTAAATGAAAGCTGGCTGGTTTTGACAGCGGCAAAAATACTTTTATCACAATATTGCTGCCCTTTGGAAATTGTATATTGAACATAGCGCTTTGAAACCGCTTCTGTTTCTTTTTTTGAAGAGATATCGCTGTCCTGTTTTTCAATTTCTTCTTTGCTACATGAAGAAAAAACGAGTATAGCAAGGCTAAGAATAATCAGATTATTTTTCATAGGTTGGATAGGTGTTTTCAGGAAGAAAAAACGCAAAGTACCGGCTAATATTATAAAGAGAAATGTGAAAATCTTCTAAGTGATTTTAAACAAATATTTCTTAAAAAATTCCTCGCTTCTCAGTATTTCAATTTTTGAAAAATGAAAATCATCAACATCTTCTGTTATGATGCAATTGCATTTACTTTCTAATGCTGAATAATATTGCAATCCATCCTCAAAGTCTTTGATAGAAGGATTTTTGAGCGTTTTTGAAACTGTATTTTCATCCACAGTTGTAATATGAATGTGTTCAGATAATAATTGAACTTTACTTTTTGCTTTTTCGCTTTTGAATTTTTTTTCAGCAAAATAAAATGTAATTGCCAGGCAAACCGGTGAGGTGTATAAATGAAATCTGTTGCTATTAGCAAGACTGAGAATACGTGCGGTTGTAGTAAACAGCGGATATTCCTTATTTACCACAGATACTAAAATATTCGCGTCAAGAAAAATTCTCATTTTTTGGAGTTAAAGAATTCTTCTTTTGCCTTCTTTCTGGTTCTTTTTGTATGATACTCTGCTTGTCCTTCAGCTACCTGGAATACCCAATCTGAAATAGGGAAATCTTCAAGGTTTTCATAACGGGAGGAGGTGATTTTTTTCAAAAGGAATTCTACCAATCTGGAAAGACTGATGTCATTATCTTGTGCATATTCTTTGGCTTTGGAAATAACCGATTCATCAAAGCTGAGCGTTATTTTACTATCCATAACAATATTCATTTAAAAAACAAAATTATGGTTTTTATACGACAAACAAAATATTTTTATACGTATAAGCTATTTGGAAGAAATTTCTTTAAAAGCATTTCCAAGATTGTTAACAATATCCTCTGCAATCAATGCTTCCTGAGACACATTTTTTGCGGCAATATCGCCGGCAAGTCCATGAAGATAAACACCGAAAATCGCCGCATTTAAAGGAGCATATTTTTGCGCAAGCAAACCAGTAATGATTCCGGTAAGTACATCTCCGGCGCCTGCCGTAGCCATTCCTGCGTTGCCAGTTGAATTAAAAAACCCCTGTCCGTAAGGAGAAGCAATAAATGTATAATGGCCTTTTAAAACGATATAAATATTCAGTTCTTTTGATTTGGACAATGCAAGATTTATCCTGTCAAAATCTGAGGCTGTTTTTCCAAATAATCTTTCAAACTCTTTAGGGTGAGGAGTGATAATACTATTTGGAGGAATGGATTTATAAAGAAATTGGTTTTCACTTAAAACATTTAATGCATCAGCATCAATAACCAGAGGTTTTTTAAAATTCGAAAATAAATGTTCCAGCAATCGCCGGTGAGATTCATGCTTTCCAATTCCGGGGCCAATTCCAATTACATCAAAATCATCAAAACCGGTAGCATCTTTTATAAATTTTTCTCCGAACACTTTGCACATGGCTTCTGGTGCAGAAGTTTGTAGAATATTATATCCTGCTTCGCAAATGTAGCAAGTGAGTTTGCCGACGCCGCTCCTCAAACACGCCCTGGCGCTGAGAACAGCCGCCCCCATCATTCCATAGCTGCCGGCTAACAGGCAGGCATAACCATAATTGCCTTTGTTGGAAAATTGATTTCTTGGAGTATATATTTTTTCTATCACCGTTTTATCAACAAATTCAAGCGGCGTTTTTTCATTTTCTTCAAATTCTTTTGAAAGGCCGATATTTAGCAGAACGACTTTTCCAACAAAACGTTTATTTTCCGGCATTAAAAAAGCAAGCTTCTGATTTTGAAAAGTGAGTGTATAGGCCGCTTTTACAATTGTATTTCCAATGGAACTTTTATCTACATACAAACCACTTGGGACATCAATGGATATTGTCATTGATGAGTTTTGGTTTATATAATTTATCAATGCCGGAACCAATCCTGCAGGTTTTTTATTTAATCCGGTTCCAAATATTGCGTCAATAACTATTTCATCTTTTAATAAAAAAGGAAATGCTTTTTCATTTTCTAAAAAAAATATTTTGCCGGATATTGTTTGTAATCTTTTGAGATTGATTTCAAAATCAGGAGAACCCTGGTCATTATTTTCTAAAATATAAACAGAAACATCATGTTTTTTTTCTGATAAAAGTCTTGCAATCGCCAGCCCATCACCGCCATTGTTCCCTTTTCCAGAAAATATCTTTATAGAAATATTTTGGTTAGAATTCTTTTCAATCCAGTCTGAACAGGCGCGGGCAGCGCGTTCCATTAAGTCAATAGATTTTACAGGTTCATTTTGAATCGTAGATAAATCCCAGTTTTTTATTTGTGAAACCGAAAATATTTTCAACGAATATTGATTTAATCAGGTTTTTAAAAAATTAAACCAGGTATCTTTCTTTCAGGATATTGATGTGGTGTGCAAGATGGCCGGCAATGGTATAGCCCATCCCTTTTACACTCGTTTCATAATTACTCGCTTTTCCAACTTCGTTTAATTGTTGGGCAGTAAAACTATTGAAAAGAAATATGGTTGATTTTCTTACGGTTACAAATTCATCAACAAGATCCTGCCAGTTTCTATCATCTGCATTTGAATTCATAGCATAACTATTCTCATCAAAAGAAGGAAGTGTATTAATGTCTTTTCTTGAAAATGCTAAAGCCCTGTATTCGAAAACTCTTTCTGTGTCTATTATATGTTGAATCACTTCTTTGATGCTCCATTTTTCCTCTGCATATTTATAAAGGTGTTTTTCTGCAGGAATTGAATTGAAAAAATCTCCGGTCTCCCTCATTTGGTTTTGTAAAACCGTTTTCAAATCTTCATTTTCTACCAGTTTTATATAAGGATAAAAATGACGTGGATAAATTCCAACATTGCTGTTTTTTGCTTCCATTGTTTTCGATTTAATTTAAAAATAATGATTACAAAAATACTATTATATAAATAACAGCAATCTAAGGTTGTGTTTTTTACAGTTGACGCAAGACATCATTTGCGCAAACAATTGCAGTAAATGAACAAATAAGGACATTTCCTTTTTTCTTAAAAGCTTTTTATGTGTGTTTTCAGTATTAAATGGTTATTCCTGATTAGCAAAATTGCCTGTGCACGGATGCTTTAACAAATTTTTCTTATATATACAATAATTTAAATCCCTGTCCGTTATTCCTTTCCAATTCTTTAATAATGAATAACAAAATAAATCACCCCGGAGTTTTTTTAAGTCAGGTATTCAAATCATTTGTTTCAAAAGTTATGCAGGCGCCTGGTTATTATAACAGCAAGCACCTTCATAAAACCAAACGAAAATTTCGGCATAATGAAGGTTTGTGGTAAAGACAGAGGCGCAGGAAACGGAGAAGGTTTTAATCAAAAAGTGTTTTAATTAAAGCGTTTTGAATAACCTTCCTGGTTTTTTGAAGATGTCTAAACCAAGAAGGTTTTAATCAAAAAAAAATTAAATTAAAACGTCTTAAATAAACCTTCCCGGTTTTTGGTTTTGAAAGATATGCGGAATTTACGGAACGTATAAAAAGGTGAAAGTGCTCTTGTAAAACATTTAACAATTTATTTATTTTATCCTCTCAAAACATTCTTCATTTTTAAAATTCCATGTTATGAAAAACAATGTTTACCAAAGAAAATCAGCTTTATCTGTTTTCTTCAGCCAACTGGCAAAAAATTTTGTAGCTCTTTTTGAATCTGGAAACAAAAGAGAATTTCAAAGGTTAAAAGATTTCATTACCTCTTAAAATCATTTAGCTGAATAGATATTCTACATCTTCCTTGGTCAGGCTCTTCACAAAAGTCTGATCATCTGAAATTAATTCTTTTGCAAGGATACGTTTGCGTTCCTGTAATTGTAAAATTTTGTCCTCAATCGTATCCTTGCATATCATCCTGTAAGCAAAAATATTTTTTGTTTGTCCAATACGATGTGTACGGTCAATAGCCTGTTGTTCCACTGCCGGATTCCACCATGGATCTACAATGTACACATAATCCGCTGCCGTTAGGTTAAGGCCGACGCCACCGGCTTTCAGTGAAATTAAAAACACACGGCAGTTTTCATTTGACTGGAAATTCTGAATTGCTTTTTCCCGATCAGCAGCTGAAGTACTTCCATCAAAGTATTCAAATTCAATATTGTTTTCGATTAATTTTTGTTTGATTAATGCAAGCATTCCCAGGAATTGTGAGAATATCAAAGCTTTGTGTTCGCCGATATTTTCAGTTATTTCCCGCGTCAATTCTTCGAGTTTTATAGAATCGTTTGGATATTTCTCTTCCTCATTTAAAATTGCAGGGCTGTCACAAATCTGGCGAAGCTTCATTAAACCCTGCAAAATGGTAAGTTGCGATTTACCAACTCCCTGTTCATCAATGGCTCCAAGTATTTTGTTGCGGTAAGAATTGCGATATGAATCATACACGTTCCGCTGAGCTGTTTCCATTTCACAAAAAAGTATGGTTTCAGTTTTTTCAGGAAGGTCTTTTGCAACCTGTTCTTTTGTCCTTCGTAAAATAAAAGGATAAAGCAATTTTTTTAAATGTTCCTTTTGTTCCTG
>JBQCFO010000015.1:0-2257 GCA_051959055.1 Ginsengibacter sp.
TGTTCAAGACTGCTCAAAGTATCATCAATTATTTCCAAAGCCTTTGGAATCTCTGCCTGTCTTAACGAAATCGTTTTATCGAGGATACCCGAAACTTCATCCACATTTAACAGGGTAGTTGAAGGTAATTTTTTTATTTCAGGATCTACATTTTGAGGTACGGCAAGATCAAGTATCAGCCTTGGCTTGGGTGTAACAAAGAATGAGGGATGAATCGTATAAGAAGCAGCGGCAGAACTTGCGATAATGATGTCTGCATCATTGCACGCCTCCTTTATATTTTCGTAAGGAACAAATTCCGCATTGTAAAATTCTGCCAATTCAGAAGCTTTTACATTGGTTCTGTTTGTAAAAGAAATATGTGTGCCTGGTAAATAATCTTTTAAATTTTTTGCAATATGATTTCCAAATTTGCCGGTGCCTACCAGTAATATTTTTTTATCTGAAAGATCTTCAGTTCTTTCTTTGATGATTTCAATTGCCGCATAAGAAACGGAGACAGTACCGGAACTTAATTTGGTTTTTGTTTTAATTTCTTTTGAAACCTGCAAGGCATAATTTATCGCACGTTCCATAAAACTATTGATACAACCATTTTCCTTTGCTGTCTTTGCCGATTGTTTTAACTGGGACAAAATTTCATAATCTCCGATTATCTGCGAATCCAGTCCGGAAGCTACTTTGAACAAATGATCTATTGCTTCCAGCCCATTGTGAATATAACCATGATCCAGGAAATCTTTTCTTGTACAATTCGTATTTGAACAAAACAGCCCGATTAGTTCATCAGGGTTTTCACTTAACCCATAGATTTCTGTACGGTTGCAGGTGGAAAGTACCATACATCCCGCAATTTTTTTTATAATTGATTCTTTTAATAAAAGGTTTGATTGTTCTGTTGATAAAGAAAATTTTCCACGGATATTCATGTCACTTTTGCGATAATTGATTCCAATTATGCAGAAATCATTTAAAGAACTATTATATGTGGAAACAGGAAGAGACATCTGGTTCGGGCAAAAATATTTTTATTATGCTTTTTAAAAGTCATTAATCTGTCATTAAAGCACTTTGTTATTCTGTTAAAAAATGAGTGCAAATTTAACCTCATTCCTTTTTCAAAAAAAATAAATATATGAAGTAGCATATCGCTTCAATTCCTGAAAAGGAGATCCAAAGGCCAAAAGCTTTTATATTTTCCAAACTGATTAAAAATGAATGGGCACTTTTTGGTCATCCATTCATTAAGGGTAAACTGTGGCCTAAATTGACATTATTTGTGGCTTTACTGGAATCCGGTTTCAGTTATTGCAGATTTCTTACGATTTTTTACAACCTCGTTTATGGCATTTAAAAGAGAAAGATCTCCTTCCACATCGCCGAGCAATTGCCAGATCATTACACCGGCTGCTTTTTGCATTGCCAAACGGGTTTTCCTTTTTATCGTTTCAAGATTATTAAAATACATCACCACGTTATTTACCAATTGCACGGTGTCGGAAAGAAGCCGGTTTGGATAAAGTGAAACTATCTGCCTGTAACTCATACTTACAACGGGTGAGTCTATTGCTCCAAAACCATATCCATAAAATGGAAGGCCAAGCACCAGTTTTTCTTTTGGAATCGATCTTACTTTATGCCAGTAATCCAAATCTTTCTCTGCCATTGAATAAGGAGAATGATCTCCTGGATTAGCAGGTTGCCAGGGCCCGGTTTGATCGTAAGACATGATACTGATAAAATCAAATTCCTTCAATGCTTTATCCGGAAGCTGATCCTTATATGCCGTTGCAATCGCGGAAGTCATTAATTTTTTATCCGCTTTAAGTGCCGATGCTAATTCAATTACAAAGTGCTCATAATTGTTGTCAATGTCGCTGCCTTCCAGGTCCACATCTATGCCTTCCAGATCATATCTTTTCACCAAAGAAACGAGGTTTTGGATAAATAATTTCCTGTTTTGATCCCGTAATAAAGCATGATAATAAGGGTGAGAACCGCCGCCGGCAATGGAAGCCAGTACTTTTACTTTTTTCTGATGCGCTTTTTTTATCAAAGCATCAATCGAAAGATTTTGATTAAAATTTCCAGTAGAATCCGGGTTTATAAAAGCAATATTAAGGTGGGTAATTTTGTTTAAAAACAGATAAGATGAATCTGCATGAATCGTATCTCTCAATGCTGCATTTAGGAAATAATATCCTACGACTTTGAAGGTTTTCGGCTTATTTTTTTTCTGGGAAAAAGAAAGGAATGA
>JBQCFO010000016.1:0-40011 GCA_051959055.1 Ginsengibacter sp.
CGTTAGTCTTGCAAAATTGTTTCATCTCTTCCATATATTTTTCAATATGGGCAAATTGTTTTTTATAATTTTCAATGATCTCTTTTGCTTCTGTGCGGCTGATGCCCAGGTTTTCGGCAAGACCAAATGCTCCCTGTCCATAAATAATTCCAAAGTTTACGCTTTTTGCTTTATACCGCATTTCTTTTGTAACCTCGTTTTCTGCCACACCAAATACTTTTGCAGCGGTGGCGGTATGAATGTCTTTTGCCAGACGAAAAGCTTCTGACATAGCAGGGTCGCAGCTGATAGCAGCTACAATCCGCAATTCTATTTGTGAATAATCTGCAGAAACGATTAAATGATCAGCATCTCTGGGGATAAATGCTTTCCTGATTTCCCGGCCTCTTTCTGTTCTTACCGGGATATTCTGAAGATTTGGATTGATGCTGCTGAGTCTTCCGGTAACGGCAATTGCCTGGGCATAATTCGTATGTACGCGCGAGGTTTTTTTGTTAATTAATTGAGGCAGGGCATCTACATAGGTTGATTTTAGTTTGGTGAGTTCGCGAAAATTCAAAATGTCTTCAACGATCGGATTTTCTTTCGCCAGTTTTAGCAATACATCTTCACCGGTCGAATGCTGTCCACCCTTTGTCTTTTTGATTTTATCGCCCAGTTGCATTTTATTAAACAACACTTCTCCCAATTGTTTCGGCGATGCCAGATTAAACCGGATTCCCGCCTGTTCATACACGCTTTCCTCATGTTTTTTTGCCTGCGATTCCAGTTCCTTTGAATACAGATTTAAAAAATCAGTATCAATATTCACACCTTCAAACTCCATATCCATCAGCACTTCCAGCAAGGGTGATTCTACTTCTTCAAAAACTCTTTCTACCTCTTTTGTTTTTAAATGAGGAGCAAAAATTTGTTTTAACTGAAGGGTAATATCTGCATCTTCTACTGCATATTCTTTTGCCTTTTCTATTTCCACTTCCCGCATCGTGACCTGGTTTTTTCCTTTTCCAATTATTTCTTCAATGGCAATCGGAAGGTATCCAAGATATTGTGCACTCAATAAGTTCATATTACGCCGCCCTTCACTTTCTATAACATAATGGGCAAGCATTGTATCAAAAAATTTCCCTTTTAATTCTACTCCATACCATTTCAAAACCAGCAAATCGTATTTAATATTCTGGCCGATCCAAAGTTTGGATTCATCTTCAAATAATGGTTTAAAAAGCGAAAGAAGATTTCGCGTTATTTCTTCGTTTACTGGCAGTGACACATAGTATCCTTCTCCGGGCTTCGCAGAAAAGCTTAATCCTACGAGCTCTGCTTCATTGGCATCAATGCTGGTGGTTTCTATATCAAAAGAAATTTCTTTTTCCGCTGATAACTTTATTACCAAATCTTTAATCGCTTCTTCTCCTTCAATAAGATAATAACTGTGATCAGTATTGCTGATATTTCTTTCTGCAATAAGCCCGGGCATTTCTTCCGGCGCTTTTTCTTCTTTTGGTTTTGCCCGGACAGTTTCCTTTGCGGTAACCTGGATTTCGGTTGTGTTTCCAAAAAGATCAGTTTGTACAACTGTTTGTTCCATCACAAAAACATTGTACTCCTCGCCTAATATTCTTTTGCCTAAAGTTTTAAACTCCAGTTCTGTGAAAATTTCTTTCAGTGCATCAATGTTATAGCCTTTGATTCGAAAATCTTCTTCATGAAACTTGCACGGAACATCAGTGATGATGGTTGCGAGTTTTTTACTTAAAATCGCCATTTCTTTTCCTGCTCTTATCTTCTCTCCAAGGGCGCCTTTTATATTTTCAGCATCGGCCAATACATTCTCTAAAGTGCCATATTGTGCCAATAATTTTGCAGCAGTTTTTTCACCAATCCCTGCAATTCCGGGAATATTATCGCTTGCATCGCCCATCAACCCGAGAATGTCAATCACTTGTTTTACATTTTGGATTCCCCATTTTTCACATACTTCCTTTTCACCCAAAATTTCCACTTTGCCGCCCTGGTAACCGGGTTTATAAATCTTGATATTTTCTGTAACCAGTTGTCCAAAATCTTTATCCGGCGTAACCATAAAAACTTTGTATCCATCTTTCTCAGCTTGCTGTGCAAGACCTCCAATAAGGTCATCAGCTTCGTAACCATCACATTCCACAACAGGTAAATTAAATCCCTGGATAATCTTTTTGATATCAGGAATAGATACAATTAAATCCTCGGGAGCTTCCTGCCTTTGCGCTTTGTAAGCAGCAAAATCGGTATGCCTTTCTGTTGGTGCAACCGTATCAAAAGCTACTGCAAGGTGAGTAGGATTTTCTTTTTTTATCAGGTCAACCAAAGTGCTGGTAAATCCGTATTGTGCATTGGTATTTTTTCCTTTGGTAGTGATTATCGGGCTACGAATCAATGCATAATACGAGCGATAAATCAATGCCATAGCATCAAGCAGAAATAATTTTTTTTCCATCGGGTAAATTTACAAAATAGTGAGAAGGGATAAAAATATGAAAACCGGGAAAGGAAGTTTTTGCGTTTTTTTTAAAATCTTGATTCAATATAATAAGGCAGCATTTTTCTCCAGGTAGGCCAATCATGCTTCATGTCGTTTCCCCAAATATCCAATTCATAATTGATTCCCTTATTGTATAAAACACCGGCAAAATCTCTTGCCGCCTGTGGATCTTCATAGTCGCCGCTGCCGGATAAAATGTGAATGTGATTGCTTTTGCGAATATTTTCCAGATACCAGTTGTCAGTAAGATTTGGCATATAGTTCATTGGGGAATTATAATACACCTGTTCGTCATGAAAGCCTTTTGTGTATTCATGCAAATCATACACGCCGCTCATCGCTATTACTCCATTAATAATATCCGGCCTTTTTAAAAATAAATTCATACTGTGCAAAGCGCCAAAGCTGGCGCCACAAGTGATTATGGGCGTTTCATTTGAAGTGCTGCTCTTTATAAAAGGAATTACTTCATTAAAAACATACTGATTAAATTGATTGTGCCGGATTGCTTTATGCTCACCCAGCATTTCATGATTCATCCAGCTTTCATTATTCATGCTGTTGATGGAAAAAACTTTTACTTTTCCGGAATTAATATAAGGCGCAAGTGAATCAATCAATTGAAAACGCTCATATTCCAGGTAATCGGCAGCTGCCGTAGGAATCAGTAATAATGCAAATCCATAATTGCCATAAGTAGCTATCGGCATTTCTTTATTTACAGAAGGGCTGTACCACGATGTAAGCGCTCTTTTCATAAAATCTGTGTTAGAAGAATATTTTTTTATCAGAATAAGAGTCTGTTTAAGTTTTTCTTTGAATCATACACGTCACATTAACGATTTAAGATTTGAAAGAGCGCTTGCCTTCATGCCTTGTATGTCTTGTATGGTTAAAAAATTAGCAGTTTCACTTTCGGGTGATTTTGTCCAGCGCGAAATAACGTATTAAGCCGTCATCTTTTCCTACAGCAAACCTAAAAACGATATCAGCATTGGTGTAAGAAGTACTCACTTTTACATCATAATAATCATCTGTCAAATTGGATTGTGTAGAAATTATTTTTTCAAATTTTCCATATTGGTTCAGCAAACGCTGGAATTGTTCAGGAGTAGAAAGTGGCATCGTTTCTTTGAACTTTGGCGCTTCCATTGAATCTGCCTGGTCGTATTGAGCAGCATTGTAGAGCTCCAGGAATTTTTCTGCTGTTTTTACTGCAGTTTCCTGCGCTTTTAGGCCAAATGAAATGAGGATCAGTAAACACGGAATTAGGATTTTTTTCATTTTTATCTGATTGATTTTGTTGAAATAAAAGGAATAAGTTCCGAAGACAAATATTGAATATTTGTTGCTTTGCCTGCGAAAATTAAACCAAATTCTTCCAAAGATAAATTAAAAACGGGGCGCAGGTTATATTCCATCCGGGCAATTCAGCGGAAAGGCGTCTCTGCCCTGATTCTTAATTCCTAATTTGTTAAAATATAGTCGCTTCCTCATTTTGGTGCAAAAAGGAAACATCCCCATAAGGTTTACGACGTACCTTTATAGGTAAGAAAATTTCTTATGGCAAGCGCTAAAAGCTTCAGCGTTTCTCTTCAAAAATAAACTTATGGCAAAAGCAACAAACAAACCGTTAATTACTCTGGAACAAATCAGGGAAGCATATATAGATTATGTTTTAACCAATAATGAACCTCCAAAATCCGTTTATGATTTTGCAAAAAAACTCGGTATTTCAGAAGCTGATTTTTACAATTATTTTGCTTCTTTTATTGCAATAGAAAAATCGGTGTGGGTAACACTTACGCTCGAAGCGGTTGAGAAAATAAAAGAGCAGGATATATGGGCGCAATATTCATCTCGGGAAAAAATTCTTTCGTTCTTTTACAGTTATATCGAGTTGCTGAAAACGAAGCGCAGCTTTATAATTTATACATTGAAGACACATGCTAAAAAATTATCACCACCGGAAATATTATCTGCTGCAAAACCAATTTTCGAAAGCTTTGCTGAAGATATAATCCAGGAAGGGCTTGATTCTGGCGAATTAGCACAACGTAAATTTTTTACTAAAAGATATAAAGACGGACTCTGGATGCAATTTCTTTTTATCATTAAATTTTGGGCAGAAGATGATAGCCATGATTTTGAAAAAACAGACGAAGCGATTGAAAAAGGCATTAATGTCACCTTTGATTTATTCCAACGTTCACCAATTGATAATCTTTTTGAGTATGGAAAATTTTTAGCAAGAAATGGAAAATTCAGAGAAAAAACGGGCATTTAAAAAAAGATGAAAATACAGGAATCCATGCCTGCTACGAAAGTAGAGCGTTCTGCAAAATTTGTAAAAACAGGTTTTCAGATCGGAGGCAATTACATAAAACACTATTCTAAAAAATTATTTAATCCTGAACTGAACAGGGATGAATTAAATGAAGACAATGCATCTGATATTTACAATTCATTGAGCCAGTTAAAAGGTTCTGCTTTAAAAATCGCGCAGATGCTAAGCCTGGATAAAAATGTGTTGCCAAAAGCTTATGTCAATAAATTTTCACAGTCGCAATACAATGCACCACCACTTTCCGGGCCTTTAATTACACGCACTTTCACCAAAAGTTTTGGAAAACCACCCGAAAAATTATTCGATACTTTTAACCCGGTTTCTACCAATGCAGCTTCTATCGGGCAGGTGCACCAGGCAACTCTGGATGGAAAAAAACTGGCTGTAAAAGTGCAATATCCGGGTGTGGCAGATAGTATTTCTTCTGACTTAAAATTGGTAAAACCTTTTGCTTTCAGGTTGTTGGGAATGAGCGAAAAAGAGCTGAATATTTATATAAAAGAAGTGGAAGAAAGATTACTGGAAGAAACAGATTATAAACTGGAAGTGCGCCGTTCCATTGAAATTTCCAAAGCTTGCGGTAAATTAAAAAACACCGTTTTCCCCATTTATTATCCTTATTTATCTTCTGATAAAATTATTACCATGGATTGGATGGAAGGACTGCATCTGAAAGAGTTTTTATTAACCAATCCATCCCAAAAACTGAGAAATAAGATTGGGCAGGCTTTGTGGGATTTTTATAATTTTCAGCAGCATGAATTGAAAGCGGTGCATGCAGACCCACATCCGGGCAATTTTTTAATTACGCCTTATGAAAAGCTGGCTGTTATTGATTTTGGTTGTATCAAAGAGATTCCGGAGGATTTTTACCGTCCGTTTTTCGACCTTGTCTGGCATGGTTTAATGAATGATAAACCGGCAACCATCGATGCCTTCAGAAAATTAGAAATGATACAACCCAATGATAATGCGCGTCAAATAGAATTTTATTACAAGTCTTATAAAGAAATGATCTCCTTGTTTGCCCTTCCATATACCAGTGAAAGTTTCGATTTCAGCAAGCCACAATTTTTTGAAGATCTCTATGAATGGGGTGAAAAGATTACCAAATTGCCTGAGTTTAAACAACCGCGGGGTGTAAAGCATTTTATTTATGTAAACCGAACGAATTTTGGTTTATATACCATTCTAAACGAACTGAAAGCAATTGTAAATACGCAGACATACAAGCCCGTTTTGCAATCAACTAATGATTTAAAAACAGTAAAAAAGGGCAGTCATTCTTCTACGGCAAATTAACCGCAATCCATTAACTTATTTTTTCCTGTATCAGTTTGCTTACATCCGACAATAAAATTCTTTCCTGCAGCATCGTATCCCTGTATCGGATCGTAACCGTATTATCATCTTTTGTCTGATGATCTATCGTTACGCAAAAAGGCGTTCCTATCGCGTCCATTCTTCTGTAACGCTTGCCGATGCTGTCTTTTTCTTCATAAAAAGTATGAAAACCATGTTTGCATTCGTTCATTAAATTTTTTGCTATTTCAGGAAGGCCATCTTTTTTTACCAGGGGAAGAATGGCTAATTTATAAGGAGCAATCTTAGCAGGAATCCTTAAAACAACACGGCTATCTTCTGTTCCATCTTCTTTCACCCATTTTTCTTCTGCATAAGACATAGATATAACGGTGAGGAATAAACGATCTAAACCAACAGAAGTTTCTACCACAAAAGGGATATAATTTCCATAAGGTTTACCATCTTCTTTGAGGTCGTTGTCAAAATATTGCAATTTCTTTTTGCTCAGTTCTCCATGTTGTTTCAAATCAAAATCAGTGCGCGAATGAATGCCTTCCAGTTCTTTAAAACCAAAAGGGAATTCATACTCGATGTCAACAGCAGCGTTTGCATAATGCGCCAGTTTTACATGATTATGAAAACGTAATTTTTCTGCAGGAATACCAAGGCTTTCGTGCCATTTTAATCTGGCTTCTTTCCAGTATTCATACCATTCCAATTCAGTACCCGGGCGCACAAAAAACTGCATTTCCATTTGTTCAAATTCACGCATACGGAAAATAAACTGCCGCGCTACGATTTCATTTCTAAAAGCTTTTCCGGTTTGTGCAATACCAAACGGAATTTTCATTCTGCCGGTTTTTTGCACATTCAGAAAATTTACAAAAATACCCTGTGCAGTTTCCGGACGTAAATAGATTTTATCAGCTTCGCCGGATATACTTCCAAGCTGGGTGTCAAACATCAGGTTGAACTGCCGGATTTCAGTCCAGTTGCAGGTTTCGCTCACACCGCATGTTATATTATTATCTTCAATCAGATTCTTTAATCCCGCAAAATCATCTTTTGACAGCAATTCATCCATTGTTCTTAACAATGCATATTCTTCTTCCTTCCTGCCTTCATGAGCGAGTTTATCTGCATAAGTTTCTATTAAATGATCAACGCGATAACGCTTGTTGCTGTCTTTATTATCGATCATCGGATCGCTAAAA
Organism: Ginsengibacter sp.; assembly: GCA_051959055.1. Taxonomy (GTDB): domain Bacteria; phylum Bacteroidota; class Bacteroidia; order Chitinophagales; family Chitinophagaceae; genus Ginsengibacter. Next base: position 7,391 of record JBQCFO010000016.1, read on the forward strand.
TTATCCACGTGACCACTTGCTTTCCACGTAAGCGGATGCATAAAAATTGCGGCATCTATACCTACAATATTTTCATGCAATTGAGTCATACTTTTCCACCAGTAATCACGGATATTTTTTTTGAGTTGCGCACCATTTTGCCCGTAATCATATACAGCGCTTAATCCATCATAAATTTCGCTGGAAGGAAAAATATATCCGTACTCCTTGCAATGCGCGATGATTTCACTAAAATTATTGGTTTCATTTGCCATAAGGCTGCAAATATAATGAGAGTAAAGTTTGTGAGAATTATCGGATTATTTATTTTATAAAAAAACAGGTTGGAAATCTATTGTCCAATTCCTTACGGGCCGCCCGTGTATCGGTTTTAATTATTAGGAGTTTTTCTTTTTACTCAAAAGAATTAATTTCCTTTGCTGATGCAAAAATTTAAAAATATCATTTTTGACCTCGGCGGCGTTATTCTTGATGTGGATTACAACCTGACCCGCATTGCATTTGAGAAACTTGGCGTTACCCATTTTAATGAAATGTATTCTCAGGCAAATGCAGATAAACTTTTTCAAAAACTGGAAACAGGAGAAATTACTGATGATATTTTTTATAAAGAATTTAATCGATGTACGGGCCTGCATTTATCAGATGAAGAAATAAGAAAAGCGTGGAATGCGATGTTGCTTTCTTTCCGCCAAAAAAGCCTTGAATTTTTGGAACGCATCAGGCCAAAATATAAGATTTACCTGTTGAGCAATACGAATTATGTTCATATCGCTGCTTTTAAAGAAACATTACATCGCCAAATAGGCGTAAAAACCCTGGAAGAATATTTTAATGAAGCATTTTATTCCTGTGAAATTGGTTTAAGAAAACCTGATGCCGGTTGCTATGATTGGGTAATAAACAATCTGAATATTCAACCATCCGAAACGTTATTTATAGACGATTCATTGCACAATATTGAGGCTGCAAAAAATGCAGGATTACAAACCATTCATTTATTACCAGGAGTGAAAATTGAAGATTTGGATTTGTAATTTGGGAAACAGAATCCGGGTTATTTCTTTGTTTACTGCCGGTTATTTCACTTCTTCAAAATCAATATAATCGCCTTCTTTTTGTACCGGCTTGGGAGGTGGCGGTTGTGCAGGCTTTTGCTGGTTCTGATATTGATTCATATTATTTTGCATTTTTTCCTGCATTTCTCCAAATTGCTTTTTTATTTTTTTGGATGATTCGTACACAGGAATGATAAAATCAAAAATGAATTTATATAGAAGATATATTAAAAAGAGTTCAGCTGCTATTCTAAAAATATTCATAGATACAAAAATAAGTTTTAAATTGACTTAAAAGATGCTCACAGTGACTTGCTTACTAAGCGAAATGTTATATTTTTATACAATCTTGATTTTAAAACAAATACAATTGAAATACTAAAACTCTCTAAAACTTTAAAAATTAAAATTATGAGAAAAAGCAACCAGCGCGGAATGGCCATCTCGCTTTTCGTAATTATCATTTCAATTTTCAACTTTGAAAGATTGAGTAACAGTGAATGTATCAGGGCCATTCATGTGGTTACTCTTTTAGTTTGCGGAATGGCAATCGGTATATTTTTAATGAATTTTGTTGGCTGGCTACGCACTGGAAAAAACTAATTTCCATCCTCAGCATTTGTAAATAGAGTACTAAAAGCAGACATACCATTTACTCTGATTTACTAATTTTCAGAAATTTTTTCCGGCGTTTTCTTTATTCTTATTCGTGTAAATTCGTGTAATCACAGGCAATAAAATATGGAGAAAGATGAAACTCGGAAACTATATTACCGGAAAATGGATAGAAGGTGATGGCGAAGGCCAGCAATTGTATAATGCTGTAAATGGCGAAGTGATAGCAAGTGCAACTACAAAAGGTTTCGACTTTGCTTCTATTCTTGATTATGGACGAAAAACCGGAAGCCCGGCTTTACGAAAAATGACTTTCCAGGAGAGAGGCAGAATGCTCAAAGCTTTGGCGCTTCATCTTTTAGAGCATAAAGAAAAATTTTATCAGCTTAGTTACAAAACCGGTGCAACCCGCGCCGATAGCTGGGTTGACATAGAAGGCGGCATCGGAAATTTATTTTCAAATGCATCATTACGAAGAAAATTACCGGATGAAATTTTTGCTTTGGATGGAGAAAATATTGGTTTAAGCAAAGGAGGAACCTTTGCGGCACAGCATATTTTATTACCAAAAGAAGGCGTGGTAATTCATATCAACGCGTTTAATTTTCCGGTGTGGGGAATGCTGGAAAAAATTGCGGTGAATTTATTGGCCGGTGTTGCAGCAGTTGTAAAGCCTGCATCCATTACTTCTTATTTAACTGAAACAGTTGTAAGGGAAATTATCGCTTCAAAAATTTTGCCCGAAGGCGCGCTGCAATTGATTTGCGGAAGCGCCGGGGACATTCTCAATCACGTTACCTCTCAGGATGTTATTACATTTACCGGCTCCGCTTCTACAGGATTAATGCTGAAATCGAATCCAACCGTGCTTCATGAAAATGTTCCTTTTAACCTGGAAGCGGATTCTCTGAATTGCATTGTTCTTGGCGATGATGTAACTCCGGAAATGCCGGAATGGGTTATTTTTATAAAAGAAGTCAGAAAAGAAATGACTTCCAAATGTGGACAAAAATGTACAGCAATCCGCAGAATCTTTGTTCCCGAAAATAAAATGGAAGATCTATGGAAAGCCATCAGCAAATCATTGGCCCAGACAACCATTGGAAATCCTGAAAATGAAAAAGTAAGAATGGGCGCTCTTGCAGGGCAATCACAAAAGCGGGAAGTTTTAGAACAGGTTCAAAAATTACTTGCTTCTTCTGAAATTCTTTATGGAAGCCTTGATAGCGTAGAATTAATCGATGCAGATGATAAAAAGGGCGCTTTTATGGGCCCGCTTTTATTGATGAATGAAACGCCTTTTGCGAGTAATGAAGTTCACAATGTAGAAGCATTTGGACCGGTAAGCACCATCATGCCTTATAAAAATACAGGTGAAGCAATAGCACTGGCAAAATTGGGAAAAGGAAGTTTATGTAGTTCGATCGTTACAGCAAACGAACAAATAGCAAGAAATTTCATTTTGGGAGCAGGTACATTTCATGGAAGGATTTTAGTGCTGAACAGAGATTGTGCGAAAGAAAGTACAGGCCATGGCTCACCCTTGCCTATGCTGATTCATGGTGGTCCTGGCCGAGCTGGCGGCGGAGAAGAAATGGGCGGTTTGCGGGGAATAAAACATTACATGCAAAGGGTTGCGGTGCAAGGTTCGCCTTCGATGTTGACGGCAATTACAAGTGTTTATCAGCCGGGTGCAAAGGGAAAAACAGATGCGATTCATCCTTTTAAAAAGTATTTTGAAGAACTTGAAATTGGTGATCAGCTTATTACCGGAAAAAGAAAAATTACTTCACAGGATATTGACAAGTTTGCTGATCTGAGTGGCGATCATTTTTATGCACACATTAAAACAACCGATTTTTCTGATACCATGTTTGAACAACAAGTGGCGCATGGATATTTTATTATGAGCGTTGCTGCTGGTTTGTTTGTTGACAGTTATGAAAAAAATCCGGTGTTATTAAATTATGGAATTGATGAATTACGTTTTACCAAACCGGTTTATTCCGGCACGGAAATTTATGTAAGATTTACCTGCAAAGAAAAAATTTCGCAGGAACTCAAAGAAGTGACTCCTGAAACAACGCATGTAAAAGGAATTGACATTCCAAAGGGAATAGTGAAATGGTATGTGGAAATTTTAGACGAAACCGATGAACCATTGATTGGGGTAGCTACTATTTTGACAATGGTCAGAAAGAAATCATAACTTTTTTAAAAGTGAAATAAAATACATTTGAATCAGAAACAATACTTTTTATATGAACGATATCAAAGAAGGATATGTAAACTCTCACACAGAACATGGAATTACAACCATAGAATTTTTTCATCCACAAAGTAATTCTTTACCGGGAAAAATTTTAGACGCACTGGCACAGGAAATACACTATGCGGGCACTCATGATACCAGAGTGGTTATTTTAAAAAGTGCCGGAAATGGTGCTTTTTGCGCTGGCGCAAGTTTTGATGAATTAATTGCGGTAAAAAATGAAAAAGAAGGAATGGATTTTTTTTATGGGTTTGCTAATGTGATAAATGCAATGAGAAAATGCCCTAAATTCATTATTGGCCGCATTCATGGAAAATGTGTCGGTGGCGGTGTAGGCCTTGCCGCTTCTGTGGATTATGCAATTGCTGTAAAAGAAGTGGAAGTAAAACTGAGTGAACTTGCAATTGGAATGGGACCTTTTGTTGTCGGGCCCGCAATAGAAAGAAAAATTGGAAAATCCGCTTTTAGCCAGATTGCGATGGATGCTACTTTATGGAGAAATTCTGATTGGGCCAAGCAAAAAGGATTGTTTGCTGAAGTGCACCAATCGGTACACGATCTGGATGAATCAGTTTACCGGTTGGCAAATACCCTGGCACATTCCAATCCGGAAGCAATGGCAGAAATGAAAAAAATATTCTGGCAGGGAACAGAAAACTGGGACACACTTCTAAAAGAAAGAGCAGCGATAAGCGGCAGGCTTATTTTAAGTGATTTTACTAAAACAGCAATTCAAAGTTTTAAAAGTAAACGAAAAGATAAATCGTAAACAAACAATTTTAATTCAATCTCAAATCTTTTAAATCTTGTATTATGCAATGGCAGGGAAGAAGAGAAAGTTCTAATGTCGAAGACAGACGCGGCATTACCGGTGGCGGAATGGCGATTGGAGGCGGTGTGATTGGTGTGATCTTTATTCTCGCGAAATTTTTACTTGGCGGTGGAGATTTGAACGACTTGCAACAATTAGTGCCACAGCAGCAACAGGAAATGACTGCTGAACAAAAAGCGGCGCAGGATACAGAAGCAGCTTTTGTAATAGTTGTTCTTGCCGATACAGAAGATGTGTGGACAAAAATTTTTAGCGATATGGGTCGAACTTATACCGATCCCACACTCGTTCTTTTTAGCGGCGCAACCACTTCTGCTTGTGGAAATGCCAGTGCTGCAACCGGCCCGTTTTATTGCCCTGCCGATCAGGATGTATATATTGACCTTTCATTTGCACAGCAATTAAAAGATCAGTTTGGCGCTACCGGCGAATTTGCAATGGCTTATGTGGTGGCCCACGAGGTCGGCCATCATGTGCAGGATTTATTGGGCGTTACAAAGAAGATGCAACAGATTCAACAGCAGGTAAGCCAAACCCAATACAATAAATATTCAGTGGCGCTCGAACTGCAGGCAGATTTTTATGCGGGCATCTGGGCTCATTATGATCAGAAAATGAAAAATGTAATAAACCCCGAAGATATCCAGGATGCGTTGAATGCAGCAAACGCGATCGGTGATGACCGATTGCAACAGGAATACCAGGGCACCGTAACGCCGGATTCATTTACCCACGGCACTTCCGCACAAAGAATGTATTGGTTCAAAAAAGGGTATGATACAGGAGATATGAACAAGGGAAATACTTTTGCGGCGGAGAATCTTTGATTAATAATTAATTAGCTAACTAGCCGATTAGCCAATGTGCTAATGAAACGTGCAAAATATTTTTTTTCTAAATGATTATCCTAAACTTAAATTAACCCTTCTACATCAGTAGATTAGCATATCAGCACATTAGCACATCAATACATTACCTGGCAATTTTCACAATAAAAGCTTCTTCTGTGTGTTTTTCCTAAATGTTTTTTTACAAAAGGAATATTGCATCTCGGACAAATGGTCTTGGTGTGTGCCAGCCAGTGTTTTCTCAAAACATATTGTTTTTTCCATTCTAAAAAATCAAAACTATAGTTACGGGCTTCTTTTATTAATTCATTTATTTTTTTTGCAGGAATATTTCCAATTTTACTTTCAGGATGGATTTTTGTTCTGAACAACACTTCATTCTTAATAATATTTCCAATACCAGTAAAAATATGCTGATCCAATAAAGCATCGCAAACCAGTGTACCAGGTATTTTTTTTAATTTTTCTTTAGCAGTTTTGGGATTCCATAAATCACTCATTACATCTGATGTCCAATCATAAATCTGATCTAAATTTTCGTCGAGAATTTTTACAGAACATGCGTAGAAATTCATTTCTCCTTCATCAAAAATTAAGCGAAGCCTTGGTACCCGGTCTTTTTGCTCATTGATCTTATAACTGCCAAAAAGCATGAAATGAATTTTGACGGTAAAGTCTTTTAAACAAATTAAAAAATGCTTTCCCCAGCTTTTAAAATTAATAATTCGCTGTCCCTGTAATCGCTGAATATCCTGTTTGCTGTTGCCCTCCACTTTTATAATTCTTTTACCAATAAAAGGCTGCACTTCTTCTTTTAAAATAACTATTGACGGGCCTTCGGGCATGAATTTGAATTTTTGTTTCTACTTCAAAAGTCAAACCAATATTTTCTATTAAACCAAAAAGAAGAATCACGCATATTTCTTTGTTTGCTGGGAAATGTATGCTGATTACTTTTAAATTTGTTGCAATCAATTTTCCTGTGAACACATTTCTTTATGACAGAAAAAGCAACACCAATCTTTTTTCCAACCCAATCTTCTTTTAGAAAATGGTTAGAAAAAAATCATGATAAGGCGAAAGAATTATTGGTTGGATTCTATAAAGTAAACAGCGGCAAACCGAGCATGTCGTGGAGCGAATCTGTGGATGAAGCAATTTGTTTTGGCTGGATTGATGGCGTCAGAAAATCGATAGATGCGGAAAGTTATTCCATTCGCTTTACACCTCGAAAACCAGGTAGCATCTGGAGTGCAATCAATATTCAGAAGGTTGAAAATCTTTCAAAACACGGATTGATGCATCTTGCGGGAATAGCCGCTTTTGAAAAGAGAAAAGAACATAAATCCGCGATTTATTCCTATGAAAAAAAACCGGAAAATCTTTCAGATGATTTTTTAAAAAAATTTAAATCAAATCAAAAAGCATGGAAATTTTTTCTTTCACGCGCGCCTTCGTATCAGCGAACGGCAATTCATTGGGTAATGAATGCAAAACAGGAAAGTACCAGATTAAAACGTCTTAATGAATTAATAAACGATAGCGAAGCAGAAAGAAAAATAAAGAGTTTGAATTATTAAACCCTGTTTATTTAAAAAAAGTAAAACGGTATGCGATTTGAAGAACATGAAAAAACTTAATTCATGCAAGGAACGATACTCCAGTCTTTTCATTGGTATCTGCCATCTGACGGAACACTTTGGAAACAAATAAAAACAGAAGCGCCACGACTCAAAGAACTTGGTTTTACAAGTCTTTGGTTTCCCCCGGCGTACAAAGGATCCACCGGCGGATTGAGCCAGGGATACAATCCTTATGATCTATACGATTTAGGAGAATTTGATCAGAAAGGATCTGTGCGCACAAAATATGGAACCCGGGAAGAATACTTTGAAGCAATAGATGCGGTGCATGATGCTGGAATGCGCGTGATGGTCGATATTGTGTTGAATCATAAATCGGGTGGTGATGAAACAGAAAAGGTAAAAGTAGTAAAAGTAGATCCCGAAAATAGGACAAAAGTAATTTCAGCGCCTTTTGAAATTGAAGCATTTACAAAATTTACTTTTCCCGGAAGAGCAAAAAAATATTCCGCTTTTGAGTGGAATTTTATGTGTTTTTCAGGCGTGGATTATGCAAAGGATTTAGATGAAACCGGCATTTTCAGAATACTGAATGGCTATGGAGATTCATGGCAGGAAATGGTGAGCGATGAAAAAGGCAATTACGATTTCCTGATGTATGATGATATAGATTTCAGAAATCAGGCAGTTTGTGAAGAACTGATCAGTTGGGCAAAATGGTATTGGTACCAAAGAAATTTTGATTCAGTTCGCCTCGATGCGGTAAAGCATATCACTCCATCTTTTTATGTAAATTGGTTAAGGGAATTGCGTGAAAGTACCGGCAAAGAAATTTTTGCAGTTGGTGAATATTGGGCTCCCGGATTTCTCAATTTGTTATTAAAATATATAGAAGAGACAAAAGGCGAAATGAGTCTTTTTGATTCGTCGCTCCAGGAAAATTTTCATAATGCTTCTGAAAGGAAAAGCGAATATGATATGCGCAAAATACTGGACGAGACATTGTTGAAAGCGATGCCTGAGAAAGCGGTCACTCTTGTTGACAATCATGATACACAACCACTACAGGCGCTGGAAGCTCCTGTGGAAGCATGGTTTAAGGCGATTGCCTATTCTATAATTCTTCTGCGCGAAGAAGGATATCCGTGTGTTTTTTATCCCGATCTCTATGGAGCACATTATAAAGACAAGGGCAGGGATGGTAAAGAATATGAAATATGGCTGGATAAAGTAGATGAATTAGAAAAACTTTTGGAGGCACGCAACAAATACGCGTATGGAAACCAGCGCGATTATTTTGACCATGTAAATTGCATCGGATGGACACGTGAAGGCGACGATGATCATACCGGTTGTGCAGTTTTATTATCAAATGGCGATGAAGGATTTAAAAATATGGAAATTGGAAAACAGTATGCAGGTAAAAAATTCATTGATATGCTGGGCAAAAATTCAGCGGAAGTAGAAATTAATGAAGATGGCTGGGGAAATTTCTTCGCACCGGCTGGCTCTGTGTCTGTATGGATTCAAAAATGAAAAAGATGGATTCGGGCTTATTTCTTTGTTTATTGCAAAGCCATTTCAGATAATTTACTTACAGTGTTCCAGTTTCTCGTTGTTGCTTTTACTTTTAATTTTTTTTCGAAAAATGCATTGGAGATTTTCGTTTCACCATAACTGCCAGGTATTGACAAATAAATTTCCTTATTCCGGATAATAAATCTGTCGGGAGAAAAATCGATACTTTGAATTTTTACTGCATTTTCTTTTGAAGGAATTTCTGAAAGAAAAGTAACATGTAGTTTTTTTTCGTCTATATTTTTTTCTTTCAAAAATGGATTTTCAGAAATAATTTTTTTCATTTCATCTTTGCTTCTGATAATTACCGGAACTTCAAATGCGAAATTTTTAAAAATGGCATCTTCAATTTTACGTGCTAATTTTTCATCAGAAAATTTTTCTTTGCTTTTAAAAATTACATTGCCACTCTGGATATATGTTGCTACATCTGTAAAATTTAAATTCTCATAAAGGGCTTTTAAATCAGCCATTAAGATTTTCTTTTGACCGCTAACGTTGATGCCACGAAGGATGGAGATGAAGGTTTGCATGCTTGCTAAAATCTTTTGTTCAAGTATGGGTTAAATTCTTTTATAGGCATTGGAAGAAAATAGCCTTTTATCAAATCAGGATTTCGAACACATATTTCAATATGTAACCGGCTTGTAAAATTAGAACCGGGATACAATTCTCCGCCTTCCTGAAAGGAACTCCTTATTGTGTCAAATGGCAATTCATTTGAAGCATCTCTTACTCCATTTAGATATTTAATTACTGCACAATCTAAAGCACGATTTGCACCGTTATTTTCGGGCATTTTTTCACCTGATTCCTTAATTGTTTTTGCTAGACCATCATGTGCTTCTTTAACTATATTTAAAGAAGATGGCTCTAACAAGTTTAAACAATTCCCTAATTCAATAATTGCTCCTATAACAAAAGGTGTTTTTATACGGACTTTATTCCTTTGTTTTCCAGCAGCACATTCAATTGCATATCCTAATGCTTTTGCAGGATTTTGTTCCCAGAAATAAACTCCGGGGCCAAGCCAATCCCAGATGTTATCACTTGGTATTAAAGATTCTTCTCCATTTAAAACCTTTAATCCAACTTCTCTATCGCAACTATGAAAAGCAGTGATTTGAAAGGGCTGATGGTACGACAATTATTTTTTCTTTTTATGAGTTGTTTTTGCTTCCGGCCTTAAAATATCATAATCATACAGGAATTTGAGAGCTGTTTCTTTAGAGCGAACAACTTGTGCAGTGACATTTTTAATATCTTGTATTTGCTTTTTAATTGCTTGTGCTGTCATGCTAACTTTTTAAAAAGGAGAAGTCAAAGATATTCTTTTTGTATAAGGATCTGTTGGTTTTTTAAGTAAAAAAAATACCATCTTTTTTCAATTTTTAAGGCATTTAAAGAAAATCCGGGAGAAATGCGAATTTAAATCTTCTACCATTTATCCATTTTTTTATCCCTTTATAATATTATTTCAATTTTCTTTTAAGAGGAATTTTTTCTCAAACGCTTGCCAGGCAGGTGTTTTAACAAAAAAATAGGGATTACTACTCTAAAAAAGCAGGTAGTATGTATTGCATAGTATTATGAATAGTATTATCTTTGTCCTGGAAATCTGAAAAAAGATAAAAAAACCAATCACATGAATATTGATAACACAGCAAGCCAGATGCGAAAAGGAGTTTTGGAGTTTTGCATCTTGTCAATCATCAAACTGGGTGAGGCATACCCGAGTGATATAATTGACATCATGAAATCGGCCAACCTGAATATCCTGGAAGGAACGCTGTATCCTTTGCTAACAAGATTAAAAAATGCCGAATTTCTCAATTACCGCTGGGTAGAAAGTAACAGTGGCCCACCACGCAAATATTTTTCTCTTACTGAAAAAGGAGCAAAATTTTATGAAGAATTAGAAGCAACATGGCTGGAATTGGCAGGCGCGGTAGAAACCATAACAGGCAACAATAACCATAAATCAACTTAACAACCAATAAACTACAATTAAAATGAAAAAGGTAATTAATATAAATTTTCAGGGTACGATAGTACCGATTGAAGAAAGTTCTTATGAATTGCTGCAACAATATATCGAAAGCCTGCGCCGCTATTTTGCCAATGAAGAAGGAAGAGATGAAATCATCAATGACATTGAAAGCCGCATCAGCGAATTGTTTCAGGAAAGATTAAAAGCCGGCAGTACCTGCATTACCGATGATGATGTAAATGCGATAATTAAGAACATGGGCCGCCCTTCTGATTTTGAAGAAGCAGAAAAAGGTGATTCAGACCACGATAGGAATGCAGGTGCTGGTAATGCTAAAAAGAGCGAGAATGTTTTCCAGGGCGATTGGAGCTGGAAAGGCAAACGCCTTTACCGCGATGAAAACAATAAAATCCTTGGTGGTGTTTGTAGCGGTATTGCTGCTTATTTTGGAATAGACCCTGTAATCGTCAGAATCTTATTCCTGGTTTCCGGAATCGGAATTATTGCTTACATCATTTTATGGATGTTTGTTCCCGGAAGCAATATGCTTGAAAACGGCGTCCGCAAAAGATTATACCGCAATCCTGACGGGAAAATCATAGGTGGAGTGTGCAGCGGAATCGGAAGTTATTTTGACGTAAATCCATGGCTTCCAAGATTTATCTTTTTGATTCCGTTTATTTCTTTCTTTTTCAGATGGGGACATATCGGGCCACTTACATTTCCCAATTTTTTAAGCTTTTCTTTTAGCCCGGGCAGTTTCATCATTTATATTATTCTATGGCTGGTAATTCCGGAAGCAAATACTACTTCAGAAAAACTGGAAATGAAAGGTGAAAAAGTAGATTTGAATTCTATCAAAAATTCTGTTTTGAAAGAAATGAAAGAAGTAGGTGTACGAGTAGGGAAAATGGGGCAGGATGTAGGTGAAAGAATGGGAAAAATGGGCACAGAAGCAGGAAATTTTGCAAAAGAAAAAGGTTCTGATTTTGGAAAAGAAATACATTCAGCAGCTTACCGTTCCAGCGGTATTTTAGGAAAAATCATTACCACTATCTTTAAAATATTTCTCTATTTTATTCTTGGCTGTATCGCTTTGGCAATAATCATTGCATTGTTTGCAATTGCAATTGTAGCAATTGGTTTATTTCCTTTGAAGAATTTTGTTCTTACAGACGGCTGGCAAACTTTACTTGCATGGGGTACATTGATTTTTTTCATTGCTGTTCCGGTTATTGGTATCATCACTTTTATTATCAGAAGATTTGCAAGAGTAAAAACAGCCAATAAATTAATGCGGTATTCATTTGTAGCGCTTTGGATTCTCGGGATCGTTTGTTTTATTTCTTTAATCACATCTGTTGGCAGTGATTTTAGAAATGTTAGTTCCATAAATGAACAACAAATACCTTTGTCAAACCCCACAGTAAAAGGCCTTGACGTGGTTCCTTTGCAAAATCTGAATTACAGAAGAATTGGATGGTTTAACCTGGAGCCTTTTGGAACCTTTGGCTCTTCAGAAGACACTGCGTTTATAGCAAATGTTCAAATAAAGCTTATCAAATCTCCAACAGATAGTTTTCAATTGAGCATCATCAAAATGTCGAATGGAAGAACCAGAAGATTTGCTGATACCCTTGTTTCGCTAATCAATTTTAATGTGCAACAAAATGATTCTTTATTAATACTCGACAGAGCCATCACTGTCAATACTACCGATAAATTTCGCAACCAATATGTAGAAGCTACGATTGCAGTACCGGTCGGCCACCGTATTAAAATTGACAAAAGCTTTGGATATGGCAATCGTGTAAGTTATCGCATCTTTACGCGCGACCCCGATTGGTATTATAATAATGACAATGATAATCATTATGATTTTAATTATGGCGTCGAATACATCATGAAAGAAGACGGTCTTTATACGCTGGATGGCAGGCGTTCTGATGGCCGGGATGATGACTGGAACAATAATTCAGATGATAATAATGTTCCGGCAACTCCACAGGGAAACGGCAACAGCGGCACCTACCGGTATGATAAGAACAGTAAAATTGATTCTTTGAAAAATGTCCAGGAAAAGCAAATTCAAAAAATGCAGGCAGCAGTAGATTCAATGAAAGCCGCAAGGGAAAATGAAGTAAAGAGACTGAGAGATTCATTGAATAATGCAAAAGAAGAAATCGATAAAAAAATTGAAAACCTAAATAAAAGAACCGCTTTAATTTCTAATTGTGAACATCAGATCGCTGACAATTACACATTTATTATGCACATCTGAAAAATAGTTTGGTAAGTTTAGTTGGTGAGGCTTCATGCAAAAATGCATGGGGCCTTTTTATTGTCCTATTGGTTTCTCAACCAAAATCAAAAAAACACAAATTCCACTTATTTATTTCTTTACTGCCAACCTATTTATTTCTATAAAAATACAATCCCAAACCTTCCATAAATTGGGATTAACTTTGTAAACTATTTATCAAAAAAAAAATAAAACATCAAAATGGATCCGGAAAGAACTGAAGTGGCGACTCTCGGCGAATTTGGCCTGATAGATCATCTTACAAAAAATAATGAAATCAGAAATGCTTCAACAATTGTAACTGTGGGCGATGATGCAGCAATCATGGATCATTTTGGGAAACAAACGGTGGTTACAACCGATATGCTCGTTGAAGGAATTCATTTTGATTTGATGTACAATCCCCTAAAACACCTGGGTTATAAAAGCGTAATAGTAAACCTGAGCGATGTCTATGCCATGAATGCTTCGCCGGCACAGATAACGATGAGCATTGCCTTCAGCAACCGTTTCAGCGTAGAAGCATTAACAGAATTTTACGATGGCGTATATGCGGCATGTGATAAATATAATGTTGATCTTGTTGGGGGAGATACCACTTCCTCTCAAAAAGGATTTATCATTTGTGTAACTGCAATTGGAGAAGTAGCGCCTAATAACTTTGTTACCAGAAGCGGCGCAAAAAAAGGTGATCTTATTTGTGTGAGCGGCGATTTAGGTGCGGCTTTTTTGGGATTAACTTTACTGGAAAGAGAAAAGAAAATATTTTTGGAAACAAAAGGTGTGCAGCCGGATCTGGAAAACCAGGATTATATTGTTGGCAGGCTTTTAAAACCGGAAGCAAGAAGAGACATTATTGATTTTTTTGCAGAAAAACAAATCAAGCCAACAGCGATGATAGACATCAGCGATGGATTGAGCAGCGAGCTTTTGCATATTTGCAAACAGAGCGAAGTGGGTTGTGTTTTGTATGAAGAAAAAATTCCGGTAAATGATATGGCCCGGCAATTTGCTTATAAACTGGAACTTGATCCTACTGCCTGCGCATTGAGTGGTGGTGAAGATTATGAATTGCTTTTTACGATTGAACAAAAAGATTATGAGGCAATCTCAATGAACACAGACATCAGTATTGTTGGTCATATTACCGACAAAGAGGATGGTTCTATGATCATTACCAAAGGCGGAAATAAATATCCCCTCACTGCGCAGGGATGGAACGCGCTTAAATAATTTTTTTAATTTTTTTAAAGAAATATTATTGTAACATTTTTATACGGATTTCAAATCATGAGGCGCTTATTTTTCCTGTTTTCTTTACCGTTATTTTTTTCTTGCTCGGTCTCAAAAAATTATAACCCCGACAAAAAATATTCAAAAGAAGCACTTCAGGAAGATTATTCGTTACTAAGAAATATTTTAGAAAAAAAACATCCGGCTCTTTATTGGTACACATCACCAGACAGCATGGATTATTACTTTGACAGGGGCTACAAGGCTATTACCGATTCCATGACAGAGCTTCAATTTGGCTGGCAAATATTGGCGCCGCTTACTGCAAACATTCATTGTGGCCACACCAGTTTCAGCATGAGCAAAGGATGGGAGCATTTTGTAAAAAATAAAACCATTCCTTCATTTCCTCTTTATTTGAAAGTATGGAAAGACTCGATGATGGTTATTGGGAATCTCAATCACAAAAACCGCCTTATTCAAAACGGATCTTTTATTACTGCTATTAATGGAATGAGGAATGCAGATATCATCAAACACATGTTCCATTTCCTGATAGAAGACGGCTATTCAGAAAACGTAAATTATATTCGCTTAAGCGTTGACTTTCCTTATTTCCACCGGAATATTTTTGGATTGTATAAAAAGTACCAAATCGATTATACCGACAGTAATGGCATTGAAAAGAAAACCTTGATTCCTTATTTTGCACCAGCGGCAGACACTGTCAACAAACAAAAAAATGAAAGAAAAATCTATGAAAGAAAGCGTACTTACCAGGAACGGCTTCAGGATATCCGCTCTTTAGAATATGATTCCCTGTTTGCGCTAATGACCTTGAATAGCTTTTCAAAAGGCCATTTAAAAAGTTTTTTCAGAAGGTCCTTTCGTGAAATGCGAAAAAATAAAACAAAAAATTTAGTGATTGATATTCGCGCCAATGGCGGCGGAGATATTATTAAATCAGTATTTCTTACAAAATATTTAAGAGATAAATCTTTTAAAGTGGCTGATACCGCGTACGCAGTTAGCAATAGTTTGAAGCCTTATACAAAATATTTTTCCGCAGGGTTCTTTAACAGTATCGGTTTATTTTTTGTAACTCACAAAGAGAAAGACCATAAATATCATTTTGGTTATTGGGAGCGCCATCGCTTTTATCCGAAGAGAAAAAATCATTTTGACGGAAATGTCTTTGTTCTTACCAATGGGTTTACATTTTCTGCCTCATCTTTATTTTGCAACGCAATAAAGGGACAAAAAAACATCAAATTAGTAGGCGAAGAAACCGGCGGTGGGTGGTACGGCAATTCCGGAATTATGATTCCAAATATTACTTTGCCCAATACAAAACTGAGAGTAAGGCTTCCTGTTTTCAAGCTGGTGCAATACAATCACATTCCTATAAAGGGAACCGGGGTGATTCCCGATGTTTATGTTGGCCCAAACTGGCGTGATATCTTAAAGGCAAAAGACTCCAAAATTGAAAAAGTAAAGGAAATGATTCAGAAAGAGCCGATTCAATAAAGCAAAAAAGATTTTCAGTAAACGAACTAATATTGATAATTCCTGTTTTCAATTCTTCTTTAAACCAACGCCAGCAACACCTGCCATGCCTCTGATACTTTTCCTTCTTCCAACAACTCTTTAGCATATTGATGCAATTCCTTTTCCATTTCTTCAGGATCAGTGGAAAAATATTGAAAAATATTTTTCAGTTTCTCATCTTCAAACGCAGGATTTATCATTGGAATTTCATCTACACTTGCCAACAGAGCAAGATGATCGGCAGAAAACAGGTAGCTGTTTCGGATACTTACAGGTAAATGATTTGGTTCCAATAAATTTTCAACTTTAAATGTGATTTCAAAATATTGATGGAAGCAAATGTAAAGTCAAATGAAAAGGAAAATAAATTTTCAATCGGTTTTATTACCAGAAACCCGAAGATTATTTTGAACATTTCTAACACCTGAAACATTTTCTACCAGATTTTCTGCGCGACGTTTTTCAAAGCGCGTATCAACCGTGCCTGATAAAATAAGCTCCCCATCTTTTACATCCAGATCAATATTTGATGCGTCGACTAATGAATCGTCCATAAGGCGATCAGAAGCATCTTCTTTGATTCTTTCTATTGAACGGTTGTAAT
This sequence comes from Ginsengibacter sp., assembly GCA_051959055.1. GTDB lineage: Bacteria > Bacteroidota > Bacteroidia > Chitinophagales > Chitinophagaceae > Ginsengibacter. Next base: position 23,854 of record JBQCFO010000016.1, read on the forward strand.
TTTTTGGCCCTTTTCCCCGATGCGGACCTTCAGGCATTCGATAATTTCTTTTTTTATGGCCCTCAAAATCGTTGTTTATATAAGGGTATTCAGGAGGATAAACCGGGGGCCGGTCTAAAGCATTTTCCAATTCATCGCGCCGGTAATAACGGTCGCTGTAATTATCGGTGTAGTATCTTTGATTTAAATCGTTATTTCCCGATTCATTGATTCTTCCGAGGTAATAATTCTGATCGCGCGGGTCATAATTCCAGTCAGAATCGCGGTAAATATCGGAATCGTGCCAATCGCCTTTGTAAGGATTCCATGGGTAATCTCTCATTGTTATTTTATTTTTCAAATGAATAATAAGAATTAATAAGAAAAAACTATTCCTGATTCTTATTTTTCAAAAAACAGTAAACTTCCTAACTGTATTTTATTTTCTATAAAACTGATGTTGATATCTTTCTACAAATATTAAGTTACAAATCCTCATTAAAAGTCCTTTTACTGTAATGAATATTTTATTTTTTAAATTCAATTTTTAATTTATAACTTTATTCAACAAAACCTACTCGTATTTCTCGCCTCCACAAGCAAATAAGATCAATTATCTTTTGAGCAACTGCTGTTCATTTCATCTTATCATTTAAACAAATTCAATCATGAAAAAGTTATTTTTTGCAGGAGGAATAATCGTATGTACGCTGCTCAGCTGTTCTTCGTCAAAAAAATTGAACAATGAGCTTTTTCCTAAAGCAACTACTGGCGAAAATTATTTTGCCAGTTCAAATGCAATACCAGCACAGGAAGCACTGGCGATGATACATGGTTTTCCAAAACACAAATATCATTTCTTGCACAAAAAGAGATTATTGAATGCATGGGCAATGTTCGACCCGGCAGATATAAATAAAGTTTTCAAGGATAGCGCCAGCACCGTTGACTCTGTAAAATTTGTTTTGGCTTCATGGCTAAACCCGTATGAAAAAAAGCCATATCCAACAGTTATTATGGTTGTTTATATAAAACCTAATATCGAATATACTTTTAAACCTGTAAACGATGGCTCCTGGACTATCATCTCTGTTGCAAACAGGGAAGTGGTAAATGTATATAATGCGACGCAATATATCATGGCATCAAAACCTCATTATTGCCCTCCACCGCCTGATGGGTGCACACTCTGATAATTCACAATAAGGCAGTGTCCTCTTCCAATCCTTCTTTATGTGAAGAAGATTTTTTTAGATGATTCCACCAGCGTTTCAGGGCAATGCCGGATCGCACTTCGATGAGCTTTTTAGATGCAAGCAATGCAATCAGATTGCGCTCAAGGAAGTGTTGGCAGGGAGCGAGCAAACCGATCAATCCTATCTTAATGAGCCATATTTTTAAAGGCTGGTGATTGACGGTATCTTTGATAAAAAACTGGTCTATCAGCAATACAATAAATTCAAATAAAGAGATAAAGAAAAAGTAGCCCATGATCTTTACGGTAGTTTTAGACACCTGGAAAGATCCGATAAAGAGCATTAAGAAAAAGACAATGACCAATACTACTGTAATCGCCATGAATTGGATATTCTTATGAATATTCTCTTTTTTCTTTTGCAGCAATAATTCCTGTTCGTGCTTCCTGTTTTCCCTGTCCACCATCATCAGAGCGATATCTTTTTCTTTTGAAAATTTTCTTAATAGTTCCCGGTTCGAGTCTGCCTTTTTTGTGTATATGAAAGCATTTTTAAAATCATTCTGTTGCTCGTATAAACCGCTAAGCGAGTCGGAAAAAGTCAAAATGGAATTCCTGTCCTTTGTTTGTTCACTTATTTTCAAAGCTTTCAGATAATATTCAATGGCCATTATGTAATTATTTTTTAAAGCGTAGCTGGTCGCTATTTGGCTGTAAATAGACAGTTTGGTTTGCTCATCAAATTTTTTTTCAAACGCAGGAAGCGCAAGCTGGTAGTAATATAAATCCGAATCCGGGTCGTTGGAATACAAATAAATATTACCCAAAGCCTGGTAATATTTTTCGATGCCACTGTTTAAAAAACTTTCTTTTAATTCAGACTCATTTTGCAGGTAATGTAAGGCTTTTGCCCGATCTTTTTCCACTACATAAGTATACGCAAACCTCAGCCTTTTTGCGTTTATCAGGTATTTATAAAGCTGCAGAGAATCTGCAATTCTGACTGCTTCATCGATATAGTATTTTTCATCAGTCAAACGGGAGAGATCAAAATAATCAAATACCATCCCTTCCACATTGTGATATTTTTTGTTTAAGGCAAGGCTTTTATTTAATTCCTCTTTTGCCAGATCCTGGTTTTCGAGGTTTTTATACATTTCTGCCACACAATGATAAATCCTGGATTGTAACGGAACAGAATTTATTTTCATGGCAATATCGAAAGCATTATTATAATTGGTACAGGCTGAAATTTCTTCTCCTTTTGCATGATAGATATCGCCGAGTGAAATATACGTTTCTGCTTTTACAGAATCAGATGTTACATTTTCAAGAACCGATAAGGCTAACAAAGAATTACTTAATGCATTTTCGTATTGCCCTCTTCGTCTCAACACATCAGACATACGATCATAACCAAGAGCTAAATAATTATATTCTTTGTTTGCCTGTGCATAATCAATTCCTTTTTGGATAAAACTTATCGTTTTATCAAAGCTTTCAGAAGTAGACGCAGAGCTGATATTTTCAATAGCATCGCCAAATAAAGCAGCAAGTATAAGATTAGAATTATTCGAAAGTTCCGCAATCAACAATTGCTTTTCAAGTACACTATCTGCTTTGTTGTTTAAATAAAAAATGTTGTAATAGTTGGCAAGCACACCCAGCGTAATCACCTTTTGAGAATCGGAAGTATTGCGGTTGCAGACCATGCAAAGGCTGTCGATTTGTTTGCTAAACTGAGCAAAACATCTTTGGGAAAGAACAAAAAAAATAAGTAGCGTAAAAATTATTTTTTGCATACTCAAAATCTTGTACTCAAATATACAAATTTGCTTAATGGATTATTTAAATAATATCTCCGTTTAAAAACCTAACCTTACCTGTTTAAAATGAGATTACAAAACGCCTTTATTTCTTCTTTTACTGCAAAAAAAATCGCAGTAACTTGATTTACTGCGATTCTGCTTGTAAAAACCCTTGTTTTTTTGTTAATGATTATCTACCGGCAAAAAAGAATATTTTCTGCCATACTCCATCATTTGGTCAAAGAAATTTGTTGGATATTCAATTTTTACATCAGTTATTTTATCGCCATCCATTTGCGGAACAAGCTCCGGCTGGATAAACCCTTTGTAGGGTTTTATATTTAATTTTTTATAACGCTCCAGCACTTCTTTGTGCAATGCATGGTTCACTTTTACGCCATAATTCTCTATTAGGTTTTTTCCGGCATTATAATCTCCTTCTGATTTTATTCTTTGAATCTCCCTCAGCAATTGGCCAAACAGATCGCGGAGCTTGTTGTAGTCATTAATCTTTACATAAGTTTTGCCACCCTTTTTTACAAATTCTACCACATTGTCTTTTTTACCATGTTCATATGCCCACATCGCGTTCAACTGTCGATTGCGCATGTGCGCTTCCTCGAGGTCTGCACCCGGTTTCAGGCGCACAAGCTGCGTCATTAATCCATTCATCATATAAGAATCATATTCCGCTTTTCCAACCTCGAGCGAAGGCATTACGCCGATCTCGATCAATTTAGGATCCATGATATAGTACAATCCAACCAAATCTGCACGGGCTTCCTCCAAAGCTGACGCATAAGTTTTCAACGTTTTATCCGGGGTTTCTACTCCGGGATTTATTTGTCCGGATGCATGGCCAATTGCTTCATGCATATCGGTATGCAGGTCGGCAGAAAGATCCCCCCACTTACGAATACGGTTTTTTACAGAATCATTCAATGCAAATTCATCCAGCATTCCGCTCGTTGCACTTGCCACATTGTATGAATGAACAATATTGCTCAATGCAACAGATTTTGATCCGTGTTCTTTTCTGATCCATTCATTGTTGGGAAGATTAATTCCGATGGGCGTACTGGGAGTGGCACTTCCGCCTTCAGCAATAACCGTAATGGCTTTTGCGATAATCCCTTTTACATTTTTCTTTTTATTTTCAGGCAAAATGGGCGAATGATCTTCAAACCATTGCGCCTGGCTGGCTATTGCATTGATTATTTTAGTCGCCTGCAAGTCTTTCATCGAAACAACACTTTCCCAGCTTCCTTTTCTACCAAGTGGATCAAAATAAACTTCGATAAATCCATTTACCACATCAATCCTGCTGTTTATGTCATTCACCCATGCAATGTTATAATCATCCCAGGTGTGAAGATTGCCGGTTTTGTAATATTGTACCAATAGTTGAAGCGCTGTTTTTTGCTCATTATCTTCTGCTACGGTAATTGCTTTTTCCAGCCAATAAATTATTTTGTCAATCGCTGCACCATACATCCCTCCTGATTTCCATACTTTTTCCTCCACATTTCCGGCGGTATCTTTTTCCAGTTTACTGTTCAATCCCCATTCAGGTTGATTTCCTTTTGAATCAAATTTTGAATAAAAATCTTCTACCTCTTTTTGGTTTACATTTTCATAAAAATTTACAGAAGATGTTTTTACATTATCAGCATTTTGAGCGAGGTTTACTAATTTGGGTTCTATTTTCGGATCATAAATAATGGGGTTTATTCTTGTCAAAAAAGCATTCATGCTTTCTCCCGGATTTTTTGGAAACATTGTGGAATCGCTGGCTTTAGCCACTTTGGCAAAGTAGTCAGAAGAACATTCCGGAATAAATTTATCATTGCTATAATGATGATGATTGCCATTGCTAAACCAAAACCTGCCACAATACGTTTCAAATTTTTTCCAGTCATCTGTTGTCTTATCGCCGGTATAAGTTCCATACATTGCTTCCAGTGTTTTGCGAAGTAAAATTCCATACTTGCTTTTTTGATCGTAAAAAATATCGCGTCCGGCAAGAGCGGCCTGGTACAAATAATAAGAAAGTTGTTTTTGCTGCAAGGGAAGTTGATTGAAACCCGGTACCTGGTATCGAAGCAATTGCAAATCGGCAAATGATTGTGCCGGCACTTTAAACGAGGTATCATAGGTAGCAATAGTAGTATCGGTTTGCGTGGTATCAGCCGATGTTACAACCGTGGTATTTGATCCACTGTTATTACAGGAAGCGATGATAACAACGACCATTAATAAAGCGAAAAGAAATTTTAATTTATTAAACATAAATATTATTTTTTGGATAAAAATAAGTAATTGCTTTGCGATTATAAAACAAAAGAAGTTTTAGAAAAAACAAGAAATAAAGTCGTTGTTTTTTTTTAAAGTGCCCGAAATACAACTGATGCAATTTAAAGTTTATTCAATATTTGATTTACATTTAAAGAGTGAACAAAAAAATTCAATCCACTTTACAGCTTCTCCGCTTTCATTTTTCCTTCTTCTTAATGCCGGTTTATTGGTTTGCCTTAAGCCAGGTAAAAGATATAAACTGGTGGAATGCGGTTTTGGTTTTTATCATTTTGCATTTGCTGGTTTATCCTGCCAGCAATGGTTACAACAGTTATATGGACGGCGATACCTCACCAGTTGGAGGAATTAAAAACCCAATGCAGCCTACCAGGCAATTATTTTTTGTAACGATTACAATGGATATAGTTGCCATTCTTATCAGTTTTATCATTTCGGGCATATTTGCTCTTGGAATTTTTTTCTACATTCTTGCTTCCCGTGCATATAGTTATCGAAAGATCAGGTTAAAAAAATATCCAATCATCGGCTATGTAATCGTAATTATCTTCCAGGGAGGTGTTACATTCTTTTTAGTTTATCACGGCAGCAGCAGCAACCATACTTTGCAAATTCCCGTTTTAGGAATGATTGCATCGGCATTACTGATTGGTGGGTTTTATCCGCTTACGCAAATTTACCAGCATGAAGATGACAAAAAAGATGACGTAATTTCTATGAGTTATTTACTCGGATATGATGGTACTTTTATTTTTACTGGCATTGTATATGCTTTTGCTTTTGTTGTTTTGGCGGCGTATTTTTATTGGCATTCAAAGTTTATACATTTTATTATTCTTCAAATTTTTATGATACCCGTAATCGTATATTTTCTGAATTGGTCCTCAAAAGTGAGAAAGAATAAAAAGGAAGCAAATTTTAAAAATACGATGCACATGAACCTGCTTGCATCATCATGTACCAATATTGCATTTATCACCATTTTAATTTTAAAAATGATTGAGTAAAATTGTTTCGATATCAACCGCTAAGCCTTCTTACAAACATCAGCAAAATGATATTTTGAAATTCATGCAGAACGTTTATGCCATGAATGAAACTGAAAAAAGAAAACTGAAATTTCTATATCATCAAAGCGCTATTGAAACAAGATATTCCGTGTTACCCGATTATAGTTTGAATGCAAATGAATGGCAGTTTTACCCCGCTTCAGAAAACCTGGAACCGTTTCCCAATCTTGAATTAAGAATGAGTTGGTACAATAAAACCGCGCCGGCCCTTTCTGTAAATACAATAGAAAAATGTATAGAGCGCAAAATAAATAAAGATGAAATAACCCATTTAATTACCGTGAGCTGCACCGGAATGAGCGCACCAGGCCTCGATTTGCAAATCATGGAAATAATGGATTTACCAAAAAATATTATCAGAACTTCTGTCAATTTTATGGGCTGTTATGCCGCCATTCATGGGATGAAACTGGCAGATGCTTTTTGCAAAAATGATGCAAATGCAAAAGTCGTCGTTGTGTGTACAGAGCTTTGTACACTTCATTTTCAAAAAGAAACAACTGCGGATAATATCGCGGCATCGCTTTTATTTGGTGATGGATCAGCAGCAATTTTAATTACCCCTGATGATGACAATTTGAAGGGAATAAAGATAAAAAAATTTTACAGTGAAGTGGGTTTTAATGGCAAAGAACACATGAGCTGGCAGCTATCTTCATCCGGATTTTTAATGAAGCTTTCCGGTTATGTTCCGGAATTAATTGAACAGGATTTTAACCGATTCCTGCAAAATGCCCTCGAAAACGCAAACATGGAAGAACACAAAATTTCTGATTGGTGCATCCATCCCGGTGGCAAAAGAATTTTATCTTCTATTGAAAAATGTACTTCCATTTCTCACCATGATTTGCAATATTCTTATCGTGTTTTGAATGATTATGGAAATATGTCTTCGCCTACTATTTTATTTGTATTAAAAGAAATTATGAATTCGTTGGAAAATAAAAAAGAAAAGAACGCAAATATTTTCGGAGCTGCATTTGGTCCCGGACTTACAATGGAAACTTTCATTTTATCTAATGATTGATTATAAAAACCGCTCATTAAAAAAAGAAATTCTTGATCAAAACGATATTCCTTTTGAGGATATTTTTTTGAACATGAAAGAGCTTGAATTTATCAATTCACATCTTGGCGGACATTCAATTACTATCGAAGGATTTAAAAAATTATTACAAAACAGGAGAGAGATTTCTGTTTGCGAAATCGGCTGTGGCGGTGGTGATAATTTAAAAGCAATTGAAAGCTTCTGCAAAAAAAAACGCATTATTTCTTCGTTTACTGGCATTGACATTAATAAGGATTGCATCGCCTTTGCCAGGGAAAGCACAGGGCTTAAAAATATAAAGTTTATTGCTTCTGATTATAAGAAAATAAAGTTTGAAAATGAAAAACCATGCATCATTTTTTCATCACTTTTTTGTCATCACTTTACAGAAAATGAATTAATAGAAATCCTTCATTGGATGAAAAATAATTCTGAAACCGGATTTTTTATCAATGATCTACACCGCCATCCGGTTGCATATCATTTTATTAAAATGGCCACTAAAATATTTTCCAAGTCATATCTTGTAAAAAATGATGCGCCGCTTTCTGTATTGAGAGGATTTAAAAAAAAAGAATGGAATAATATTTTTCAAAAAGCCGGAATTAAAAATTACAGCATCAGTTGGAAATGGGCATTTAGATATTTGATCATCGTTTTCAATCTACAAAATCACTAAAATGATTTCGAAAGAAACCATCAATCACAAACCAGGAAAAGACAATATTTCTTCGTTTGCTGTTGCCATCGTTGGCGGCGGTCTCGCAGGACTTTCACTATCTATTTTACTTTCAAAAGCCGGTTATAAAACCGTCTTATTTGAAAAAGAAAAATATCCCTTTCATAAAGTTTGTGGCGAATATATCAGTATGGAAAGCTGGAAATTTATTGAAAGCTTGGGACTAAATCTTTCTCAATTGAATTTACCAGCTATTCAAAAATTAATCGTTTCATCTCCTGCTGGAAATTTTATTAAGGGGAATCTGGATTTAGGCGGATTCGGCATCAGTCGCTATTTTTTAGATAATAAAATCAGAGAAATAGCAGTTGAAAATAACGTAATTGTCTTTGAAGAAACCAAGGTAAATGAAGTGATTTTTGATGAAGAAAAATTTATAGTAAAATATAATAGCGGAGAAATTTATGCTGCAATAGTTGCCGGAAGTTATGGAAAAAGAAGCAATCTCGATATAAAATGGAAACGTGGTTTTATTAAACAAAAAAATACCAAACTCAATAATTATATCGGCGTGAAGTATCACATCAAAACCGATTCTCCTGATGATACGATTGCTTTGCACAATTTTGAAAATGGCTATTGTGGAATTTCAAAAGTGGAAGGCGATAAATACTGTTTGTGTTATTTAACAACCGCTCAAAACTTAAGAGACAATCGCAGTTCAGTAAAAGAACTGGAGAAAAATATTTTGTACAAAAATCCTTTTCTGAAAAAAATATTCTCTGAAGCCGAATTTTTATTCAAAGAGCCTGTTACCATTTCTCAAATTTGTTTTGATAAAAAATCACAAATTGAAAATCATGTTTTATTGTTGGGCGATGCGGCAGGGATGATTACGCCGCTGTGTGGAAATGGCATGAGCATGGCTTTTCATTCTGCACTGATTGCTTTTAAACACATCAATTCATTTCTGAAACAATACATCAGCAGACAAGAAATGGAAAAAAGTTATGCGGATGAATGGCAAAAACAATTTGCGAAACGATTACGAAACGGAAGGATTATTCAGCGATTTTTTGGAAAAGAAAAAATGACCAATTTATTTATCAAAGCCATAAAACCTTTTCCATTTATTATTCATAAAATAATAAAAGGAACTCATGGAAAGGAATTTTAAAAATAATGATAAAAGGAGAAGTTTCAGTTGCGTTACCTTCTGAAACATTCAGATTTTTTTATAAAAAAACTGCATCAACATCATTTATTTTTGCACCCGTGAAAAGAAAAAAATTTATTTTAGAAAACATTCCGGTAACAGGATATGCAGCAGAAGGCAAATCCCTGGCGCGAATAGAGGGAAAAGTGATTTTTATTGAAGGCGCAGTGCCTGGTGATGAAGTTGATGTTTTAATTACAAAAAATAAGAAAGATTGGGCTGAAGGGAAAGTTTCAAAAATAAATAAATATAGTCCCGAAAGAGTTACTCCTTTTTGCTTTCATTTTGGAATTTGCGGCGGTTGCAAATGGCAGATGCTTCCTTATGAAAAGCAGTTACAATACAAGGAGCAGGAAGTAAAGGATGTAATAAAAAGAATTGGAAAAATTGAAACGTGTGTTTTGCCAATCCGTGGCTGCGAAAACATTATTCACTATAGAAATAAACTGGAATTTACTTTCAGCAATAAAAAATATTTAACTCAAAAAGAATTTTCACTTCTTGGAGAAGATGAATGGCCGGGCGGCGCTCTTGGTTATCATGTGCCTAAACTGTACGATAAAATAATTGACATCAAAGAATGCTGGCTGATGGATGATGTGAATAATCTTATAAGGAACACTTTACGTGAATTTGCAGAAAAAAATAATTATTCTTATTACGATATTAAAGAACACAAAGGTTTTTTGAGAAATGTAATTATTCGCAATTGTACTACCGGCGAATTGATGGTTAATCTTTTTTTTGGAAACGAGGATAAAGAGAAAATAGAAAAGATTTGTAATAATTTATTGGAAAAAGTGCCTGCTATTACCACTTTGCTTTATACCATCAATCAGAAATGGAATGATAGTATGGATGGCCTCGAACCAAAAGTTTTTTTTGGAAAGGGGTATGCGATTGAAAAGTTAGGTGATTTTAATTTTAAAATTTCTGCAAAATCTTTTTTTCAAACTAATACAAAACAGGCGGAAATTTTATACAATATAGCTAAAGATTTTGCAGCACTAACGGGCAATGAAACTGTTTACGATCTTTATTGCGGCACGGGAAGCATAGGAATTTATTTAAGTAAAAATGCAAAAAAAATTATCGGTGTTGATGTTATCGAAGATGCGATAAAAGACGCAAAAGAAAATGCACAATTAAACAACTTGCAAAGTGCCTCCTTTTTTTCAGGTGATGTAATTGAGATTTGCGATAATGATTTTTTTACGTTGCACGGCAGTGCCGATGTAGTGATCGTGGATCCGCCCCGTGCCGGCCTTCATAATAAATTAGTGAATAAATTACTGGAAATAGCTGCACCAAAAATTGTGTATGTCAGTTGCAATGTTGCCACACAGGCGCGGGATCTCCAACTTCTGCATGAAAAATACGTTGTGGAAAAAATCCAGCCGGTAGATATGTTTCCACATACACACCATATAGAATCTGTGGCGCTGTTGGCTTTGAGAAAAAAATAAAAACTTATTCCTGTCTGTTCTCCTCTTCTTTTGCCTGCTCTTCTTCCTTCAAATCAAGGATTAAGTTAGCGATAAGCGCTGTCCATCCTGTTTGATGGCTGGCCCCCAAGCCGCGCAGATTATCACCATGAAAATATTCATGAAATAAAACAAGATCCTGATTTTCTTCTTTTTGATAAAACCAGTTATAATATCCGTTTGTAAGCCGTTCATTCTTTTCGTTCTTTTCGAAAATGTGTAAAAGCCTTCCTGCAATATTTTTTCCAACGTCTGAAAGGTTACAATAATTTCCCGAGCCGACGGGGCATTCTACTTTCAGATCATCTTCATAAAAATATCCGAATGTTCTGAAAGCATTAATAAATAAATAATTCATTGGCACCCATACAGGCCCGCGCCAGTTTGAATTACCTCCAAACATATCAGAAGTAGAATCGCCCGGATCGTATTGAATAGAATACGTGTGTCCTTCAAATTCCAGCGTATAGGGAGTTTCATAAAACTTAGACAATGCACGGATCCCACCTTCTGATAAAAATTCTGATTCATCCAATAACTTTTCAAACAAATCTTTCAGTCTTTCCTGATCCACCAGCGATAGCAGTACGCCTTCGAAACTTTTTCTTTCTTCACTGGGCAAATACAGGTTATTTGTTTTACGATAATCGCGAAACCATTTCATTCGTTTGGTAAAATCAGGAAGTGCCTCAAATACTTCTTTTTCAATAACAGTTACCGCAAACAAAGGAGATAGCCCTACCATAGAACGAATGCGCAACGGAAACGCGTCGGATTTATTTAAAGAAAGGACATCATAAAAAAACTTGTCTTTTTCGTCCCATAATCCCAGTTCGTTCAAAGCCTCTGCAATGATGACAAAGTGTTCATAAAATTTGGTAGCAGTATCTTCAAATGAAATATCATTCAATGCAATTTCGAGTGCGATATTCATCATGTCCAGCGCATACATTCCCATCCAGCTGGTGCCATCGGTTTGCTCCAGAAGTATGTTGCCAGGCAATATTTCGCTTCGGTTAAAAAGACCAATGTTATCCAGCCCGAGAAAACCACCTTCAAAAATATTATTTCCATTTGCGTCTTTCCGGTTGATCCACCAGGTGAAATTGATAATTAGTTTTTGAAAAATACTTTTGAGAAAAACAAGATCTTTTTTTCCATACAATCTTTCTTCCGTTTTATAAACCTGCAAGGCTGCGAAAGCATGAACCGGTGGATTTACATCGCTGAAATTCCATTCATATGCAGGCAATTGACCTTGCGGGCTCATGTACCATTCGCGCATCAGAAGTGTAAGCTGATGCTTTGCAAAAAGCGGATCGATGACGGCCATAGTAATGCAATGAAAAGCCATATCCCATGCAGCATACCACGGATATTCCCAGTTATCGGGCATGGATAAAATGTCGAGGTTTTTTAAATATTTCCAGTCATGATTGCGCCCTTCTTCTCGCTCATCAGAATCTGGTGTAATCCCATCGCTTGTACTGATCCATCTTTCGACATCATAATGATAAAATTGTTTGTTCCAAAGCAAACCCGCGAATGCCTGGCGTTGTATATTTTTCTGATCATCAGTGCAGCTTGACGGATGAATATTTTCATAAAAATCATCCGCTTCTTTTTTTCTTTTAATGAAAATTCGCTCAAAGTTTTTTGGAAAACATCTTGCTAAGTTTTTATCCGAAAGTCGTAAATAAATAATCTCCGATTGTTTAGGCTCTATTTCAAAATAATAAACCGGGGAACATTTGGTACCTTCTTTTTTATCTTTCAGTTTTTGCAAATCAGTACCATGGATGATCGCTTCATGAAAAGCATCCTTTACAAATTCACTTTTGTTTGGCCAGCCAAAAAGCTTTTGAAAATTGGTTTCATTTTCAGTAAAAAGAACATCAGTTGCGGCTTGAAAATAAAAATAATAATTACCCAGAATTTTATGTTCCGCTTTCACAGAATGATCTGACAACAATGTAATAGAAGGCTTGATATCATCACCAGCGTATTGCCAGTTATTATAAAACCATAAAGTGGGCAAAACGGTAATGGGTGCTTTTTCATTTCCCCGGTTTACAATTTCAATTTTTATAAAAATATCAGCAGCGTTTTCTTTTGCATATTCGATAAAAACATCAAAATATTTATCCTCATTAAAAATGCCCGTATCGAGAAGTTCATATTCAGGCTGTAGTTTACCGCGTTTTTTATTTTCAGTTACCAGGTCTTCATAAGGAAACGCAGGCTGGGGATATTTGTATAAATATTTCATGTAATAATGCGTAGGAAGATTATCGAGGTAATAATAAAGTTCCTTCACATCTTCCCCATGATTGCCTTGCGGATTTGAAAGCCCAAAAAGTCTTTCTTTTAAAATAGAATCGTTGCCATTCCACAAGGCGAGTGCAAAACACAATTGTTGATTAATATCAGAAATTCCACCCAAGCCATCTTCGCCCCAGCGATAAACCCTGCTGCGTGCGTGATCATGGGGGAAATAATCCCATGCATCACCATTTTTGCTGTAATCTTCCCGAACAGTTCCCCATTGGCGTTCTGTAAGATAAGGCCCCCATTTTTCCAATGGAACTTTCTTCTTTGCATTTTCCTGTAATCTTTTTATTTCTGCATTATCAGTATTTATCATAGCTCAATTAAGAATTGTCATTATTGTCGGTTTACTGCAACTCAATTATCCATTAGTAGAAAATCCCGGATAAAGGGTCATTCCCCCATCTACAAAAACAGTGGCACCTACCAGGTAATCTGAATCGTCGCTGGCAAGCCAAACGGCCACTTTTCCTATATCTTCAGGAAGGCCGATGCGGCCATAAGGGATGAGTGTTAATAATCTTTTCAAAGACGTGTCGGTATCCCACGCATCTGTATTTATGGGTGTTTTGATTGCTCCCGGTGCGATCGAATTTATTCTGATTTTTTTGGGAGCCATCTCTTGCGCCATGCTTTTCATCATCATATCAATGCCGCCCTTGCTGGATGCGTAATTTACATGGCCAGCCCATGGAATCACCTGGTGCACACTGCTCATGCAAATAATTTTGCCAGCAGAACAGCTTCTTTCTGCAACAATACCACGCTTTAAAAATTCTTTTACCGCTTCCCGGGCGCATAAAAATTGCCCGGTAAGATTTACATTTAAAACCAGTTGCCAATCCGCGAGGCTCATACTTTCTAAAGGTGAATCTTTTTGAATGCCGGCATTATTTACCAGGATATCGATTGTGCCAAATTTTGCAATCATTTGCTGAAACATAGACTGCACTTCGCTTTCATTACTCACATCCGCTTTTATCGCCATTGCTTTGCCCCCGTTATCTTCTATTTTTTTCACTACCGCTTCAGCGTTTTCGGGATGGGTGACATAATTAACTACCACGTTCGCTCCGTCATTTCCCAGTGCAATCGCCACTGCTTCCCCTATTCCACTGTTTGCACCGGTAACCAGGGCACTTTGCCCTTTTAATTTTTGAACTGTATTCATTGTAAAAAAATTTATGATAACAGGAGCAAGAAATATGCTAAAAGTAAATTATCTACACTTTTGCGCAGCAAATAAAATCCCTGGATTTACCTGAAACATAGGGATAATCGATTTTACTTCTTCATGAATTTCCTTTTTTCAAAGTTTTGTATTAGTTTAACGCAATAATTCTCACTAAAAAGCCAACTATGAAAACATTTTTACCCGTCATTTTTTTTGGTTTGTCTTTCAGCACTTCAGCACAGGTAAATTATACGATGCCGCAAGAGGCAAATACTTTTTACAACAATGCCATGCAGAAGATAAAACCTGACATTGTAAACATCATCACGAAAAATGCACAAAATTTAAAAGGGCGGCATGTGAATATGGACAGTCTTTTTACACAGTTACAGAAAGAAACAGTTTTAAAAAACACCAGTAAAGAAAGTCTTCAGGCGATTACGGTTTTAATAATGGTGCAGGTTTCTAAAAATGCAGATGCGGATTTAAAAAATCTGGTAATGAATTTATCGAAAAACAAAACCAGGGACTCTATAAATGAAACTTCTGAAAATAAAGTAGCCAGTATTCTTGCAAATAAAAGCCAGATTGCTGAAAGTGTTTCTATGGCTCTGAAAAGAATGCCAACTGCTCAGGAAATTGTACTTGACAACCTGAAGTAAATTTACAATAAAACCGCGGGAACGTTCCTCCGCTAAGAAAGCGCCGGTTTTTTGATATAAATTGTTGATAGTCATTTATGCAACTCTGGAATATGGCTATTTTTTTTTAATATTCTTTAGTAAAACGGCACGAATAGTTTTATACTTTTGCACTTATGATCAAAAATGCATCTTTTAAATTTCTGCCATCATTTTTTTTGCTGCTTTTATTTTCATTAAATGCCAAAAGCCAGACTGACAGTAGTTTTCAGCATCTGAACGATTCAAAAGATACAGTGTACATGAAGCCTGAAGACACGATTTTTTTGAAACCCGTGGATACACTTTTGAGGATAAAAAACTTCAGCCCTTATTTTACCCTTCATGTAGACTCTACTTTAGATTATCATTTTGAAATCAATAAGAATCCCGAAAATTATTATTGGTATTTGAAAAATTCTCCGGTAGGATTGAAAATCAATAAAGACAACGGAACCCTTCATTTCAGAGCTGACAAATCCTTTTTTTTATCCGGAAAATTAAAATATGACAATGAATATAAAGTAAAGCTGGGTGTGCAAAATCTGAATGAACCTGAAGATAAAGTAGATACCACCTTTACCTTATTATTTTATAATACCGACATCATTCCTTCAAGAATAAAACCAACTGTAAGTAACAATCTGGCAATGGATGAAGGAGATACCCTGAGTTTCAAATTGCAATGCGATGAAGGAAGTTTTCCTTTGGAATCCATTACTTATTTCTGTAATTACCCGATCAGGTCTTCAACACCAATTGCCCGCTGTGGTGATATATTTACGTGGATAGCGCCTTATGATTTTATAAAAGATGATGAGAATGTGAAACAAAAAACTTTGCTTTTAAATTTTATAGGAGTAGATAAATTTTATAACCGTGATACTGCCGTAGTTTCGGTTAAAGTAAATCAAAGTATTAATTATCCGCGCCGGTTGATGGAATATGACAAGATAAGCACGACGATTCAAAATTATATAATGGTTTTAAAAAGTACTTTCCGTGATTTGGATAAAAAAATAAAAAAAACAAAGAATACCCGTACTACTTTTGATCTTACTTCAGCATCTACCTCACTTGGTGGTACCGTTTTCTCTTCCATGCAGGACCGCGACCTTCAAACAACCGGAAAAATATTGCCCAGCGTGGGTGTAGCTTTGGTGCCCGTAAAAGAAGCAGTCGCA
>JBQCFO010000017.1:0-2483 GCA_051959055.1 Ginsengibacter sp.
GGTAGTGCTAATGATAACCGTAAGGGCTAAACGTAATAGTTGCATAAGCATAATTGATTTTGATGGCAACTAATGTAGTAGTGGAAGCTATCTAAAAAAATGTGATAAAAGTAGTATCAGGTAGCCAACGGAATATCAAAATAAACCTGGGTGCCGTTTTCATCGGAGTGAATTTTTACGGTTCCATTGAGCAAGGCGCTTCTGTAAGCGTAATTTTTTAGCCCGTTGCCGGTTGTTTTTTTATGGATGTCAAACCCGTTGCCGTTATCTTTGATGGTTATCTGCAAATGATGATTTATCAGAACCATTATTACATCAACAGAAGAGGCATTGCTGTGTTTTATGGCATTATTTACTGCTTCTTTTACCAGCATCAGAATGTTTTTTCTTCTTGTATTTGCGATATTGATATCTGCAAAAATTTCCGGCATTTGTAATTGAAATTCCTTACCTGAATATTCCAGTAATTTTGTAATCTGCTCGCGCAAATAAGCAAACATGCCTGATAATGTATCAAAATCCGGGTTCATAGCCCAAATGATTTCGCTTACATTTTCGATCAGTTTTTTGGACGTTTCTGAAATATCCTGTAATTCTTCCACGGGAAAGGATCCTTTTTTGTCTTTTCTTTTCGCCGACTGGCTGATAAGTGAAATCTGCGTGAGGCCTGCTCCCAGGTCATCATGCATCTCTTTTGAAATGCGGTGCCGTTCTTCTTCAAGCGCTTTTTCTTTTTCGAGCACGCGAATCCGGTTTTTTAATTTGAACTGAGATGCTTTTTTGGTAATGAAAACAATAATAAAAAGAACACCAAGGGCCAGGCAAATACGAAACCACCATGTTTGATAAAAAGGTGGAAGAACAGAAATGGAAAGCGTGGTTTCATTACTTAAAACATTATCGGCATTTGCTGCGATAACCCGAAAGGTATAATTCCCGGGCGGCAGGTTGGCATATCTTACTTCCTGCGAATGTTTTTCTTCAGTCCATGCTTTTTCCAGCCCGTCAAGTTTGAAACGATAGTGTATGCTTTGCGGATTGGTAAATTCAAGTCCAATAAACTTAATCGTAATGGTATTTTTTTCGTAGGTTGTTTTTATTTCCTTTAAATATTCAGGAGCAAGGCTTTCATTATATACTTTATCATTGATTTTTAGCCCGTTGATAACGACCGATGGCTTATAAGGATTGTGTTTGATATGATCAGGTTGAAACCAGTTCAATCCATTGATTCCGCCAAAAAAAATCGTTCCATTCTCCGACCGGGCATAAGCGCCGGTATTAAACTCGTGGCTTTGCAGGCCGTCTTCTTTGGTATAACAGCTAAAAGAAATTGCAGGAAAGACATTCTCCGGCCTGAAAGACATGGTTCCTTTCGCGAGGCCGCGGTTTGAACTAACCCAGATTTCTTTGTCGTTCATTACAATTCCATATAAATAGGTATTTAATAAACCATCGCGTTCGTTATAGAATTTCAATTTACCGGAAGGCAAATGATATCCCACCAATCCCGTTTGGGATGCAGCCCAGATGATCTTATGCTCTTTGTCTTCAACCATACACCGGATACCGTTTTTGCCGGGCAATTCTTCAAAAGGTTTTTTTTCAACCGGCGAAATTTGAATTAATCCTGCGTAAAGAGAGCTGACCCATAATGAGCCGTCTTCTGCAATTAAGCTTTCAGAAATGGCATAATTTAGAATTCTTGAAAACGTTGCCTGCCTGCCCTGCTGCGAAGTAAAAACTTTGTATAAGCCGGTGATTGTAGAAACCAATAAATAATCATTCTCAATACGGATATGATTGATTAAGGAAAGTTGTTGATTTTTCTCCAAAGGAATCGGGTGTAAAAAGAACCGGTTGGTTTTTTTGTTATAAGCTATCAACATTCCATCATAAGCGATCCAGTAAATTCCTTCCTTATCTTTTTTTATTGAAAAAACAACATCCCTGTTTTTGCCCGAAAGTAGTTTGTCGGGAATGGGTAATTTGGTGACCTGCCGGGTTTGTGGATCTAAAATATAAATCCATTTTTTAAAGGTGCCAATCCAGACTTTTCCATCATCATCGCAAAACAGGCTTTTGATATATAATGAATTTAAAGGGCCGGGAACTGAGGAGGGATATTTGAGAAAATTTACATGGTTCATGTCGAGTTGCACTACTCCGCCGCCTTCTGTTCCAATCCACAACAAGTCGCTGGAATCGGCGTAAAGGCATCGCATTTCCAGTATATTATCGGTGCCGGTCAGTTCATTGATATTTCCTGCAAAGCGCAGCTCTTTTGTATCATTTCCTGCCTGGTACAGATTGCCCTCCAGCGTGCCAATCCATACGTTTCCTTTGGGATCGGCTGTAATTGAAATGTAAGAAGCTGCTTTTGGAAAGTCGTTTTTGTAATTTATTAAAGTGAGGTGAATCGGATCAAATAAATAAACAGAATCTTAATTGATGATCCATATGTTGCCATAAAAATCCATGCA
>JBQCFO010000018.1:0-9959 GCA_051959055.1 Ginsengibacter sp.
TAATCTATCAGGTCTTCCTGCGCTTTTGCATCTTTATCGGTTTCATTATCTAATGGTAGATTTGCAAAAATCATAACCGGCTTTCCTTTTTTTGATTTGATCTCTATCCATTCTTTTTTTTGCGTAATGGTCCAGTCGTTAGCGGGAAAAGAAGTAAGATAGCTGTTAAAAGACATTTTACCGTCTTTATCTCCATAAAAAAATACCTGTTCGATAATTCTTCCCGAATCATCTGCGAGGTAATTATAATCAACTGTATAAATAGGCGGAATACCAATGGCTTTCGCAAGGTCAATTCCGTTTTTGGGATCAGCTGAAAGGAAGATTGTTTTTAAAAGACTGTAAATTTTACGGCCTCTTTCATTATTTTCTTTAATGCACCTTTGCTCGTTCCATTCTACATTCTGCAACATCGATCGTTGTAAATCGGGGCTCGTAATGCTTCCATAAGAATCGGCCACATCTACTGCATCTTCCAGTGTTTTGGTCGTTTCTAATTGTGCCACAAAAGCCTGCATCAGTTTTTCCGAGTTTTCGGGCATTGTTTTTAAAAATTCGCTCAGCTTATTATATTCAGCGGCCATTTTGATAAATTTTTTAAAATGGTCGAAGTTTAATGAAATGAGCAGCGAATCTCCATGCGGATTTGGACCCATCTTTTGAATCATCCGGTCGAAACTATATTTATAGCTGGAAGTGTATATATCATTTTCGCCCAAAACCATCATATAATATAGTTCCTGGGCATTGAGCGGCTGAATTGCTTTGAAACGTACAGGATTGGCACTTTCATGGAGTTCATTAATGGGGGTAATGAAATGTTGAAGAGCTTTTGCTTTAAGCATATCGAGCAGGCCGTTCGCCCCCAACATTGCCACAGGCGTATCTCCCTGCACCAGGCGCGAATAATAATTTATTTCTGTTTTTACCAGCAAACTATAATAACCGATGCTGTCATAATTTTTATCTGATGTGCCGGCAACTTTTGAAATTTCTTCTATCGTTTTTTTACCGCTAATCAAATCGTCCATAAAAGGAAAGTAAAACAAGGCCCGGTTTTGTGTGCTTAACTGCACTACCGTTTTTATGCGGGGATCGTCTATTTTTCTGATAAGCTTTCCCTGCGGACTGCTGGCAGATTGGGCATAAGTGTATAACTGGCTGGGGCTGTTGTTAAACGCGTCAATAACCAGTGAATCTGCAAAAGGCTGATTTACATAAGGCGCCAGATTTTCAAGAATTTTATCGGGGTTTATCTCACAGAATTTTCTGAACAAAGCGATTTTGCTTTCCTGGTAGCCGGGATTTTCATTAAAAATGGAAGCATTGATAAGGCCCACTTCGTAAGGCACTTTCTGTATAATAGGAGTCATATTTTCTCCCTTGAGATTTGCCTGAAAAATTTCCTGGAAATTTTCAACGAGCAGAGGAGCCAATGAAGGATTGATGGTATGCTTTTTCCAGCTAAAAATAAAATCTTTTAGAAGATCTTCAATGTATCGTAGGTATCTTACTTTATCATTATTGTTTAAAGCGCTATCAATTTCAATATCGTTGCGCAATACATTTATTTTCCGGATCAAAGCATCGGTTACCTGCAAATTCACATCCGGATTGTTACCAACTTTTATGATGCCATCCAGCCGTCCGTCTGCTTTATCTGCAAGCTTTTGTTCTTCTTTTATATGGTCATGAAATATCTGACGGTATATTGGAATTTTTGTAGTGTCACCGGCAGAGGCGTTAAAAGAAGCAAAACAAATCAATACAATTAGTAGAAATAAAAACCTCATAGTTTTTTAGGATTAACAGAAGCAAAAATACTTCCAATAGGTACAAATTTAGCGGTTGCTTTAGCTTAACAGATATATTAATCGCTGAAAACGCTGCATCGGGCAAGGTTATTAACCTTTTGTTAGGAACTAAACAATCTAAAGCAATCTGATTTCTGATTTCTGATATAGGGATTTATAAACTAAAAGCATCTAATCAAATGTAAACTTTACCAAACAAATGTAAACTTTTCTAAACTATATTATTAAATTGTAAACAAGCTATTAGAAAATCATTATTTAATATAGGTTTGCAAATGATGAACCAGGAAACAAAAACACGTACGATTTTGATCGCCGATGATGAACCGGACATTTTAGAAATCCTCAATTTTAATCTGGAAGCAGAAGGTTACCAGGTTATAAATGCGCTGAATGGAAACGAAGCGGCGAGCCTTGCAAAATTGCATAAACCGGATTTAATTATTCTTGATGTAATGATGCCAGGGAAAACCGGTTTTGAAGTTTGCAAAATTTTAAGAGCGGACAAAGAATTTGAAAATACGATTATCATTTTTCTGACTGCACTCAATGATGAAAGCACCGAAATAAAAGGACTGGAAACTGGTGGCGATGATTATATCAGCAAACCGATTAGTCCAAAAGTATTGATAAGCCGCGTAAACGCGCTTTTCAGAAGGATTATCAAAGAAACCGGAAATATTTTACAAATAGGCGATCTGACAATTGATCGTGAAAAATACCTGGTTACTTTAAAAAATGAAGAAATTATCCTTGCCAGAAAAGAATTTGAATTGCTGGAACTGCTTGCTTCCAAGCCGGCAAAGGTTTTTTTGAGAAATGAAATCCTCGACAAAGTTTGGGGAACAGAAGTAATTGTCGGCGATAGAACCATTGATGTTCACGTAAGAAAAATAAGGCAAAAATTAGGTGATGATTGCATTGTAACAGTAAAAGGAGTTGGGTATAAATTTAAAATGTAAATGTGCTTAAACTAATTAACAGTTTAAGAATCTATAGCTTTCTGAAAAGCATTTACATTTGACAATAAAATAAAAATTTCCTATGAAAAAGTTTATTCCATTTTTAGCACTGATCCTTTTTTCTTTTTCCCTTTCTGCGCAAAAAGACTCTTCTAATAAATTGGGCGGTTTGTTTAAAAAAGCCGGTTCCCTGCTTTCAAAAAATTCTTCAGCAGGCAATGGGTTATCAACAGATGAGATTGTTTCCGGATTAAAAGAAGCGCTTTCGCTTGGGGCAGAAAAAAGCACCACAAAGCTTTCAGCTCCTGATGGATTTTTTAAAGATGCGGCGGTAAAAATTTTATTACCAAAACAAGTGCAGGATATAGAAAAAAAAATGAGAATGCTGGGAATGGGAAAATTGGTTGACAATGCCGAACTGAGCATGAACCGCGCGGCGGAAGATGCCTCCAAATCCGCAGCGCCTATTTTTCTATCTGCCATAAAACAAATGACCGTAACTGATGCGCTCAATATCCTGCGCGGCACAGATACTGCTGCCACAGCGTATTTAAGAAAAACAACCACTCCTCAGCTCACCGCTGCTTTCATGCCCATCATTGAAGAATCTTTGAAAAAAACAGATGCAGCGAAATATTGGAAAGATGTTTTTACAGCATACAACCGCTTTTCATCACAGCCTGTTGACACAGACATTGATAGTTATGTAACCGGCAAAGCGCTTGATGGAATATTTCATTATGTAGCGCTTGAAGAAGTAAACATTCGCCAGAATCCGGCAGGAAGAGTTACTGATATTTTGAAGAAAGTATTTGCGAAATAAGGGTGATGGAAATAGGAATTGGGATTATTTGTTTGCTTGCTTTGGTGGTACGTAAATACTACCTTTTAACGATACAATTCAAAATTTTGTGAAGCTGAATCCAAAAGATCAAAAATCATAAAACAAGAATTCGCTCTTTGTAAGTACGAGTCATCCTTGTTTCTTCCTTTACTGATTACAAAACAAAAAAAGCGATACATCAATTTACAGTACCGCTTTCATTGTTTGAACAAGTTCATTTACCAGCCTTTTTTAGCAACGCCATCTTTCACAGCCTGCAATGCATTTGCTTCGCTGAGCATGGTGGTCATTTTGTTGCCTTTTCCATCATTACCCTGGGCCATGTAGCCCCCACGGGAAGTTTTAGTAATTACTGCATCTTGCATCGGAACATTTTTTTCTTTGGTTTTCATGCAATAAGCTGTTAACATTTTTGACATTGTGATTGGTTTTATTGTTTTAAAATTGGTGATGATGCCATGATCAAACAAGCCATAGCGTTTCAAATGTAGGGATTTATACTTATTTCGCCTTATATATTTCCAAACATTTATAAAACTTAAAATTCAAGCGAATTTTTTATTTTTTTTAAGTTTACTTTCAGTACATACTTCAGATACATTTCATAAGAATATTCAAGACCGGTTCCGCTCGTAATTTTCTCAATAAAATCCTTGTAAGGAATGATCCTAAAATCAAAAAATACGTTTTTATAAATCTCTTTATCAAAGATAAAACTGCAGATTAATAACTCGCGGTGTTTCTCGGTAAGCCCTGGATATTTTTCTGATACGGATTGAAATAAAGCCATTCCGCGGGGGCCGATAAATCCTTCAGCATTCCAATAGCGCAAATCAATTCCTACATTTTTGAACTGGAACAAAAGGTGCGACAAGAACCCGTTTCCTTCATTAAATGGTTGTCTTTTTTCACCCGAAATATCCTTATAATTCACGTAATAATTCTCAAAAACTATCTTTTGAAATAGCCTGGTGTTTACCTTGTAAGTAACAGATGCGCCTGTGGCAAAATTAGTGAGTGATTGAAGTGGCGTATGCAGGCTGTCATATTGGCCGCCTTTGTGAGAATAGATCAATTGAATAGGAATATGAAAATCCCAGCGGTTTTTATTTACCACATTCAGATTTGAAACATAGCCAATATCAAATTCTTCTTTAAAATCATCTCCCGGATGAATGGCCCGGCGCCAGTTGATGAATAAATCGTGATTATATGGTTTTGTATCTACCAAAAACTGAAATCCATTTTCAAGCCGTTCATTGATATTATTTTTATAATCATAGATCGGCTCAATATATCCGTGATCAATTCCTCCTTCGATGTTACCAATTATATAAGACGAATGTTTGGCGCGGTATTTTACTTCAAATGTCGGAGCAATGGTGGTATAATTCGGCCTTCCAAATTCTTTTTGTAAATAAATTCCTCCTTTTATAAAAAGCTTTGGAGATATCTGGTATTCAATTTCAGGAATGATTTGGTATCCGAATAAAGTGCCACTAAGTGGAATATTTCCAAACCATTCGGTATTATTTAAATAATTGAGGTTGTATAAATTAAATGAAAGCTGTTGACTATCAGCCGGGTTAATAATGGTTTTATTTTTAAAAACAGGATAATCAACCTGGGCCTGAGCTTTAAAACATAAAATTAGCAATAACAGAATAAAACTTTTAACCGCTAGTTTTTTCATAATGATTTTAGAATAAAATGAGATTTTGTGATGCAATATTACATCATGCATTTATAATCCTTTTTTTTAGAATAGAAATAAGAGCTGTTGAAAATGAATTTTACAATTTCGGAACAAAAAAGCTTCTTTTTTTAGAAGAAGCTTTTTAATCTCAATGTATTTATTTTTAAACCGCGAAATACCAGCAGTAAAGCAACAAAGAATGCAAATTTGTATTTTACAAACGGTAACAAAATTGAGGTAAGAACGCGTTTTTCTGACCTCTACAGCTCTGCTCCACCAAATTCTTTTTTCGCGTCTTTCAATCTTACAAATGCCTCCATAGCAGCGTATTTTGTAAGTCCCAGTTCTGCGTACATGTTCGCTGTATTCGCATTTCTCTCTTCTGCCCTTTGCCAGAATTCGCGTTCATCGCTACCCTGGAAAGGAACCGCATCTTTTTGCGACTGATGAATGAAAATTCCATAGCGTTTTTTACGAACCTGTTCAGGACTCATGGGCACAGCCATCTCAATTTCACTGATATCCCATTCTTCCCAGGCGCCTTTGTAGAGCCATACATAGCAATCATTTAGCCATTCGCCATCCGGCTCATTCCGGATTATTTCTAGCGCGGCAAGAACCACATCCAGGCAAACTTTATGCGTTCCATGGGGATCAGCAAGATCGCCGGCGCAAAAGATGGATTGTGGCTTTAATTTTCGCATAAGATTCACTGTTATGTCCACATCTTCTTTGCCCATCGGCTTTTTCTCTATGGTTCCCGTTTCGTAAAACGGCAGGTTCATAAAATGAATCTGGTCATCTGTCAATCCTACATACTTGCAGGTAGCACGTGCTTCGCAGCGCCGAATCAAACCTTTAATTTCCCTGATTTCAGGGCTATCCTGTTCGGTCGTTTTTTTGTCTTTTAAAAACCGGGAAGACGTTTCAAACACTTTCCTGCTGTTGGTATCATCTATATGAAAAATCTTTTCAAAGCCAACGGCAAAATCTAAAAAACGGGTTACAAATTCGTCTGTTACTGCAATATTTCCACTCGTTTGGTACGCTACATTTACGTTGTGCCCCTGGTCGTGCAGCCGCATAAAAGTGCCTCCCATACTAATGATATCATCATCGGGATGAGGCGAAAAAATTAAAACGGTTTTTGGGTATGGTTCGCTTCTTTCAGGATGATTTGGAATGATGGCATTCGGCTTTCCACCCGGCCAGCCGGTAATGGAATCGCGAAGCATATAATATACTTCAAGGTTTATTTCATACGCATTTCCTTTTTCTACCAAAAGGTCACTTAAGCCCGATTCGTTATAATCGTGATCGGTAAGACTAAGAACAGGCTTATTCAATTGCAGTGCCATATTTACTACAGCGCTTTTGATAATTTTTGGCGTCCACTCGCATTCCCCGGTAAGCCACGGATATTTAAAGCGGGTGAGTTCAGAAGCAGCAAATTCGTCCACCACAAAAGAGCAATTGTCATGGTGCTGGAGGAGAGATGCAGGTATTTCTTCAGTAGGCCGTCCTTCGACTGCTTTTTGAATTACCGGTGCTTTTGTTTTGCCCCAGGCCATGAGAATGATTCTATGCGATTTCATGATCGTACTGATGCCCATAGTAATAGCCATGCGCGGTACTTCCGACATATTTCCAAATTCCTGTGAATTGGCAATGCGGGTAGAATTGTCTAAAGTAATTAAACGGGTTTTAGAATACATGGGTGATCCGGGTTCATTAAAACCAATGTGCCCGTTTACTCCAATCCCTAAAATCTGCAAATCTATTCCTCCGGCTTCTTCAATTTTTCTTTCATAATCGGCGCAATGTTCTTTAATCTTGTCCTTAGGAATCATTCCATTTGGTAAAAAATAATTTTGGGGATCAATATCGGTTTGTTCGAATAAATATTTGCGCATAAAATAATGGTAGCTATTCAGCGCGTCGGCTTCCATTGGGTAATATTGATCGAGGTTAAAAGTGATCACATTTTTAAAACTCAATCCTTCTTCATTGTGCATTCTTACCAGTTCGGCATACAATGATTTTGGGGTAGATCCGGTGGCCAGACCAATTACCGCTTTTTTGCCCTCGGCATTTTTCTTTTTTATCAATACGGCAATCACTTCAGCTACATAACGGGAGCCGTCTTTGGGGGTTTTAAAAATTTCCACGGGAATTTTTTCAAGGGAATCAGAAAGATCAATGTTCATGGGCATGATAAATTAAATTTGATTAGGATTATATGAATGATTGAATGACAAAATTGGGAAAATAAAAAGCAAGTTGTAAAAATATATTATTATTGAGAAATTGATGAAATGCTTTAATAGAAAAACGGTTATCGCTCAAATTTTATTAAACAAAAAAGGATACTTTCCTTTTCTATTATAGAGTTGGAACCTTCCAATTGCACTAAAATCAGTTTATATTACCTTCGCCTTTAATTTTTTTATTTGAAAAAGAGAAATATTTTCCTGATTATTTTCCTGATTGTAGTCGCTGATCAGGTTCTGAAGATTTATATAAAAACCCACTATCATCCGGGAGAATCACATCCCGTTTTGGGTCAATGGTTTCGTTTGTACTTTATTGAGAATGAAGGAATGGCTTATGGCTGGAAACTGGGTGGCGGTTTTGGTAAGATGATGCTCACTTTATTTCGCCTTGCTGCTGTTATTTTTGGCGTTTTTTATTTGAACAGGATCATTCAAAAAAAGTATAATGCTGGTTATATCGTTTGTGTTGCCTTTGTTTTTGCGGGTGCGCTGGGAAATCTAATTGACAGCATGTTTTATGGAATGATTTTCGACAACAACAGTTTCGAAACGGATGCCATTGCCAGATTATTTCCCAAACAGGGTTATGCAGGATTTATGCATGGTAATGTGGTAGATATGATTTATCTGCCCCTGATTCACATCGACAAACTGCCGGAGTGGATTCCTTTTTGGGGTGGTAAACCCTTCTCTTTTTTCAATTATATTTTCAATATTGCTGATGCTTCTGTTTCTATCGGGGTACTCATCATCCTGTTTTTCAGAAATCGTTTTTTCCATTCACGCAGTAAAGAATTAAATGAAAATGGCACTTCCATTGGCGAATAATTAACGAATCCCCTAAAAGCCGTTATTCAATTTTATTATCTTTGCTTCTTAAATTTTTTTAGTGAAAAAAAGAAGTGTTTTTTTATTTATCTGTCTTATAGTAATTGCTGATCAGCTTTTGAAAACCTACGTAAAAACTCACTTCTATGCAGGAGAATCGCATCCTGTGCTCGGTCACTGGTTTCAGTTGTATTTTATCGAAAATGAAGGAATGGCCTATGGATGGAAGTTTGGAGGTGAATTTGGCAAAATGGCGCTTACTTTATTCAGGCTGGCTGCTGTGATTTTTGGTATTTTTTACCTAAAGAGGATTGTTGAAAAAAAGTACAATACTGGTTTTATTATTTGTGTAGCATTAATTTTTGCGGGTGCTTTGGGGAACTTAATTGACAGCATGTTTTATGGACTCATTTTTGAAAATAGCAGCATGGATACAATGAACATAGCGCGTATTTTTCCTGCTCATGGCTACGCCGGTTTTTTGCACGGCAATGTTGTTGATATGCTTTATTTTCCAATTATTCATACACAATTCCCCAGCTGGTTTCCTATATTTGGAGGGCAGGATTTTGACTTTTTCAGTCCGATATTTAACATTGCAGATGCATCCATTTCTACAGGAATCATTGCTATATTTATATTTCAAAAAAGATTCTTTAAAACCCACGCTTTGGTCGTTGAAAATAAAATAGAAACAGAAACCGTTGTAAATGATGAAATACAGGTACAATAGATTTAAAAGTTCACTTTTTAAAATGCCAGCAATGAAAACTTTCAGAATCTTTTTTTACACTTTTTTGATTGGTTTAGTTTTCAGTTCCTGCGCTAAAGAATATAGTTCAGAAGTGCTGGCGGCACCTACCGGGTCGTGGCAGTTTACTGCCGGCAATACCACCTATTCCGGATATATCAGTGATTTTCACATCAATAACGGGACTACCAATCAATATTCATTTACCGGCAAAACAAAAGATGGCAGCCAGACTTTTCTGATGAATTTATATGCCGATACTTTGGTAACCGGCGCCTATGCCGCCTCTCAATTTCAGGCAACTTTGTCTTATACCGATATTTCGGGAGCATCAATTTATACTGCTAATCAACAGGTGGGCGAATTTGTGGTAAATCTGACTTCAGTAGATTCTACCAATATCAATGCAACATTTTCCGGAACAGCAGCAGATGCCGGCGGAAATGACGTACAGATTACCAATGGCAAGTTAACTATCAATTGATTTTGTCCAAACTTTCTTCCATAATGACCGCATAGGTTGCCGATCACTTTTCGCTTCTTATACAAGTTTCTTTTAACCGTTTTTTTTATTTTTATAGGTAAATGATGAGTATGCTGTTCTTACTTTCTTATTGCAACGCTTTAATTTGCTTTAAAGAACAACCAGGAAAGACACAATCCAATCACTATAAAATTAAATAAAGAAGTATCAATTTGGCGTCGCCATTTAAAACATAAATGTTTTAAAACTTTCATACCATTATTTCGAAGAAAACCACTTCATTTTCCACATAAACTGAAAAGAAGAA
>JBQCFO010000019.1:0-7570 GCA_051959055.1 Ginsengibacter sp.
TCGCGATGAAGTACCGCTTCGCGTTGTGATTCATTAAGCCCCTTTAAATATTCCTGCATGCTGCAAATTTACGAAAACAGGCGCGGAGGAGAATGGATGTTGGCAAATATTTATTAACCCATTAAACAACATTTCCATCATGGTATTTAATTATTAGTATTAAAAATCAATAGAAAAAAAATTATCGTGCCAACTTAAAAACCAGCACCTTTATTATATTTAGCGCAAAAAACTATTTTTGGCGTTTCATTAAACAGTAAAAGCACTGATGATCTTTTCTCTTACTATTTTCTTATTAATCTTATACAGCGCTTTAATTTTTTTTTATAAAATCAGTTGGGAAAAAATACCGCTTTATAAGGATTCTGATACCGTTAATAAAGACGCAGTTCCTTTTATTACCATCATCATTGCCGCCAGAAATGAAGAAAAAGCTATTGGCCCCTGCATTCAGTCCATTATCACCCAAACGTATCCTTCGAATAAATTTGAAGTAATTATTGTGAATGATTATTCAACAGATGAAACGGTAAATGTTGTTCTTTCTTTAAAACAGGAAAATATTCATCTGATCAACTTAGAAGATTTTACAAAAGGCCAGATTCTAAATTCTTATAAAAAGAAATCAATAGAAACCGCTTTGCAATTTGCAACAGGAGAACTGATTGTAACAACAGATGCCGATTGTATAGTGCCGGAAAAATGGCTGCAAACATTAGCTGCATTTTATAAAGAGGAATTGCCTGTATTTGTTGCTTTGCCGGTAGCATTTAAAAACCCTTTTAACAGCGATTCTTTTTTAAAACGTTTTTTTAAAAGTTTCCAATCGCTCGATTTTATGATGCTGCAGGGAATAACCGGTGCGTCTGTTTATAAAAAATTTCACTCAATGTGTAATGGCGCAAACCTCGCGTATCAAAAAAAAGTGTTTTATGAGGTAAATGGTTTTGAAGGAATAGATGCCCTCGCCAGCGGCGACGATATGTTGCTGATGCACAAAATTCAAAATCGCTATCCTGATAAAATAATGTTTTTAAAATCACCTAAGGTAATTGTAGAAACGGCTCCTGCTGCTACTTTCAAAGATTTTATTCATCAAAGGATTCGCTGGGCAAGCAAAGCGGATCAATACACGGACCAAAAAATAACCTTTGTCTTGCTGCTGGTTTATTTCTTTAATGCCTGGATTTTTATACTTGGAATTTCTTCTTTCTTTTTTGCAAAAGCATTTTATTTATTTTTAATTTCCATTGCTATCAAAACAATAGTTGAATTTATATTTCTTAACTCCGTTGCAAAATTTTTTGGCAAACAAAAATTACTTTGGTGGTTTCTGCCTGCACAGCCACTTCATATTTTATATACAATTGTTGCAGGGTTTCTTGGGAAATTTGGAAGTTATCAGTGGAAAGAAAGAAAAGTGAAATAATAATATAAACAAAAAATTTTAATCATTTTTAAATTATAGTGTATGGAAACTTTAAAATATAAAATCATAACCTCCGACAATCAGTATGAATTAAGAGTTCCTTTAACAAGAAAAATTCGAAATTCAAGGATAATCAATACAAGGAAGCGTTTGAGGAAAGCCTGATTTCTGATTTCTTGCTATTACTTACAAAATATGAATCCGCAGTATTTCTTCTTTTACTGGCTATAAGTTCTATAATCCATCAATAATGCTCGCCAGCTTTCTATCCTTGTCAGTTACCACATCGCCCGCATCGTGGGTTGAAAGCCATATCTCCAGCTTGTTATATTCGTTTGTCCACTTCGGATGATGATCCATTTTTTCAGCTGCAAGCGCTACACGCGTCATAAAAGAAAATGCTTCTGAAAAATCCTTAAACTCAAATTTTTTATAGAGTGTGTTATTTTTTTCTTCCCACATAATAATTGATTTTTATTTTTTAAAAAATGAGATGTTGCTTGTTTTTAATTTTCTCATTTGTCAGTTCCACTACCATCTGCACAGATGGAATTGTTTTTATGGAATTCATAAAAATATTCACTTCTTCATCTTTCATAATATCATCTTTCATCAGCCACAAAAAATCGAGGTGTTTAAATTCCGGCAACAAATATTCGCCGTCGTCCTCATTATTGTATAAATAATGTTTGATGGTTCCCGACTGCTCACCATACTGGTAAACCGGGAAAAAATAACTCCTCATTTTTTTGTTCAAATGAATTTCAATGCTGTTATTTATCCTGAAATCAAAATTCAAAATCTGATTCAAATGCCAGCAAAAACGGTATTGTTCCAAAGATGCTACAATTCCCAGCAGGCGTGTATTTTCAAAAAAATCATCCAGCATCATTTCATTATCAATCCGCAGTTTCATTTTAAAATTCTTTAAAAAACAACATCAAAATTTAATTCATCTTTTCCGCGCATTACAGTCAGTTTTGTTGAATCACCCTTTTTAAATTTACTCAGTACCGACATATAATTATTAATATCGGTAACTGTATAATCACCCAGCTTTGTAATTATATCACCGGCTTTCATTCCTATTTTCTGAGCTATTTTTCCATCAATAATCCCATCTGCCCTCACACCGCTTCCTGTAAAGGTATAATCAGGCATAAATCCTAAGCTAACCGTAAAATGAGCAGATTGCATCTGATGTTCACGGGTTTTTGAAAAGGCAAGCTTTTCAGTATTATTGGTTTCCTTTAAAATATTTTCGATGTATTGAATCACACGCAATTCTCCCACAAAATTAATTTTATCTACATCATCAGTAGGTTTATGATAATCAGGATTGGTACCAGTAAAGAAAAATAAAACGGGAATGTTTTTAAGATAGAAAGAAGTGTGATCGCTTGGCCCGATTCCACTTGAATCAAATTTTATATTCAGCGACTGCATTTTTTGTGGCAAAATTTTGCCCCATTCAGGAGAAGTACCATAACCACCAATCGTGATGGTGTGTGTGCTATCGTTTAATCTTCCAACCATATCACAATTGATCATAAAGTTTACTGCATTCAATGGAATGGTTGGATTTTCAGTAAAATACTTTGAACCAAACAATCCAAGCTCTTCACCCGAAAAACAAATAAAAAGAAAGTTATTGTTTTTAAATTTTGAATTTTTCAAAATCCTGGCCAATTCAAGCACAGCAGACGTTCCGCTGGCATTGTCATCGGCGCCGTTATGAATCTCGGGCTTTCCCGTCCATAAAGAATTGTGATCTTCCCCATAGCCGAGATGGTCGTAATGAGCGCCAATGATTATTGTGTGTGCAGCGCCATTATCTAAATAGCCAATCACATTATGGCCGGTTCTTTTCTTGTTTCCAAAGGCGGTTTGTAAATCAATATTCAGATCCACCGAATTGTCGCTCAGATATTTTTTAGAAGCGTTTTTAGTAAGATATATTACCGGAATTTTTACCTGTGCAGTTTTTGATTTTCCATCAAATTGCAAATCATCATTTATATCTCCTGAGTTAAAAACGATCAGGGCAGAGGCGCCTTTGCCTGCATATTCAATTGCTTTATTTTTAATCGCCTCTTCCAGGTCGAAATGCGGGTTATTTTTATTTTCCATAAGGCTTTCTTTAACATCCCAAAACCATGGCATTCCTTTTTCTTTAAAAGAAAGGGAAGCATCGCCTTTTGCGCTTTGTTCCGCGCTAAATATAAAAGGGAAAAAATCGGTTCCATTTTCAAGCATGGTATCATCAATCTTTAAATGTGTTGCCGGCAAAATTTCTTTTCCTTCATTTATTTCGAAAGCCTGAATAAAAGTGTTTTCGTCCCCCTTTGGAATCAAACCGATTTTCTGAAATTCGGAAGATAAATATTCGTAAGCCAATTTTTCTCCCGGAGTGCCGGTTCTGCGGCCTTCCAGTTTATCGCTTGCGAGGTAAGTGATTTCTGTTTTTAGATTTTCAATAATTGCTTTTTCAGATTTTTTTAGTTTCTGACCTGAAACGGTTTGGGATATAAGGATTAAAAAAAGAAGAATATATTTCATAAGCCGATATGATTTAAAATGGCAAATTTAAGATGAAAGTATTAGTGAAGGTTATGATAAAATTTCATGCCAATTATGTGTTTCCTGATTTCGTAAAAGCCTTTTACCTTCTCCCAGCTACATTTGCCGATTATTTTATGAATTTGAGTCAGCCGCTACATATTGCTTTAGTAGGAAATCCAAACAGTGGAAAAAGTTCGCTGTTTAATTCGCTTACCGGCTTAAATCAGAAAGTGGGAAATTTTCCGGGCGTAACAGTTGATAAGAAAACCGGAACTTCAAAAATTTCTGAAAAGTTATCAGCAAAAATTATTGACCTTCCCGGCACTTACAGCCTTTATCCAAAAAGGCATGATGAATGGGTTGCCTATAAAGTACTACTGGAGCAGGATCCGCATATCAAGGCCGATATTATTGTATTGGTTGCTGATGCGAGTAACCTAAAAAGGAATTTGCTGTTTTGCTCTCAGATCATTGATCTAAAACGCCCTGTTATCATTGCTTTGACGATGATGGATATTGCGAAGAAAAATAATATCCAGGTAGATGTGGCGGGACTGGAAAGAGAATTGGGTGTTTTTGTAATTCCCGTAAATCCGCGAAAAAATAAAGGAATGACACAGTTAAAAAGTGCCATTTCAAACGCGGCTCAAAATCTGAATCATTTTCCTGATCGTGATTTTATTAATATGGAGCCAATGGCTTCCTGTGCGATAAAAAAAGTAAGGAATATTTTCCCTGAAATCAGTAATTACCGGGCCATTCATTATCTGATCAATCATGAAAATTTTGATTTGAATAATGAAACGCAGGATGCAATTGAAAATATTGAAGTTGAAACAAAATTTAATGGTGTAAAAACGCAGGCCGAAGAGATCCTGCAGCGGTATGGCAAGATAAAAACCATCATGAAGCAAACAGTGGTGGAAACTGATCCCTTGCAAAAAGCGTTATTTACACAAAAATTAGATGATATTTTATTGCATCGCACCTGGGGGTATTTGATTTTGATGCTGGTGCTTTTTTTATTATTCCAAAGCATTTTTGTACTTGCTCAATTTCCCATGAATGGCATTGAATGGACATTTGCAGAGGCAGGTGGTTGGCTTACTAAAGTGCTTCCCACCGGATGGTTTACCGATCTTTTTGTAAACGGAATTCTTGCTGGTCTCAGTGGAATCATTGTTTTTGTCCCACAGATTATGATATTATTCGGGCTAATTACTTTGCTCGAAGACACCGGTTATATGGCACGCATTAGTTTTCTTACTGATAAAATCATGCGCAAAGCGGGTCTGAATGGAAAGAGTGTAATGCCGATGGTGAGTGGACTTGCCTGTGCTGTTCCGGCAATCATGAGTGCACGAAGCATCGAAAATAAAAAAGAAAGACTGCTCACAATCATGTGTACGCCGCTCATGAGCTGCAGTGCGCGGCTACCGGTTTATACTGTTTTGATCGCTTTGGTCATTCCACACAAAATGTATTTTGGATTTATCAGTTTACAAGGTTTGGTGATGATGCTGATGTATTTCCTCGGCACTTTTATGGCGTTGCTTGCGGCTTATGTAATGAAGTGGTTTATCAAAAGCAAAGAAAAAAGCTTTTTCATTCTCGAGCTGCCCACCTATCGCGGACCCCGCTGGAAAAATATTATTTCCACGATGATTGAAAGAGCAAAAATATTTGTATTTCAGGCGGGTAAAGTAATCATGGTAATCAGCCTGCTGCTTTGGGTTTTGAGTACTTTTGGGCCGCCCAACAAAATGAAAGCGGTTGATGAGAAATACACTGCCTTAATACAGCAAAATCCTTCCCAGGAAAAAGAATATAGTAAGTTACAAAGTACCGAGCATCTGCAAAATTCTTATGCCGGCATTTTGGGAAAAGCAATCGAACCGGTTATCCATCCACTGGGCTACGATTGGAAAATAGGAATTGCGCTTATTACTTCGTTTGCTGCCCGTGAAGTGTTTGTGGGCACTATGGCAACATTATATAGTGTAGGCGATGATGCCGATGAAAACAACGCGACACTTCGTCAAAAAATGAGCGCAGCCACCTGGCCGAATGGCGAAAAAGTTTATACCCTTGCTGCGGGTTTATCCCTCCTCGTTTTTTATGCGCTCGCCATGCAATGCATGAGTACATTAGCAGTTGTAAAACGCGAAACCCATACGTGGAAGTGGCCAATAATCATGCTTCTCTACATGACAGGACTGGCTTATGTGATGAGTTTTATTACTTTTCATTTGTTTAGATAAAAGTTTTTGAAAAAATCAATCACGAAATGCGATACAACGCAGGTAAATCCTGAAATAGCTATACAGAATTAAAGAGCTTAGTAAAGAGTTGTGAAACTCAACCTCAAACGAAATGATTCTCAAAATCCTCCATCGCCGAGTTAACAAATGAGAATGATAAGGCGATTCGCAATGAGTTACTAATGCGATTCTCCTAAAGGCCAAGTCGATTTACATAACGACAGCAAAATTATTTAATTACGAACCTTGCTGATGATGATACCCAATAAATCAACCACCTCTTGTTGAACAATTCCAATCTGTTCAACTTCATTTCCTGCTTTCCAATGCTGGTCTCTGTCTTGAATAAGCGTAAGGCGTTGAGTGCCTTTGCCTGATTGAAGAAGCACATCGTAGGTTCCTGTAAGATGGCCTTCCCAGGAAATGGTTTCTGCAAGAGCTGCTTTGTAAAAAATGTTATTGTGTGCGAAGGTGGTAGTAAAAACCAGGTGATCTACATTATCTGGCCTGCCAGTAACAAGTTGGAAGTCCATATTAATTAAGTTTAGAATAGCAAGTTATAAACAAATTTCATACGCTGAATGATTGATTTATGAACGGTTAAGATACCTTTAACAAAAAAGTACAAAGCATAACCATTCAAAATCATGTTATCAAACAGTCAATGGATAGCGCCTTGTGGATCCGCTTTACAAGCCCAGCAGTTTTGCATACACTTTCACCTGGGGCATTTTTTCAAGCTTTTGAACCAACTCACTTTCTACTCCGCTATCATACACTACATACTCACACTACATACTCATCAATAATCTATCACCTGCTCTTCCATCACTTCCGGCATTTCTCTGAACTCATATTGCTGATTCCGCAATTGAGGTTCAAATCCGGCTTCCCGAATCGCATCCTGGATTCCTTTGCTCGTAAAACGATGAGGCGCGCCTGCAGCACTTACTACATTTTCTTCGATCATGATGCTTCCAAAATAAAAGGCGCAGGCGTGAAGGCAAATCTTCGCAATTTGTTTGCCTACTGTAAGCCAGCTGGCCTGGATATTTTTTATATTCGGAAGCATGATACGGCTCATGGCTATCATGCGGATATATTCCTGCGGGGTAGTCAGGTTGTGAACGCCTCGAATGCGCGCGAGTAACGTATCTACATCCTGGAAAGTCCATGGAATAAAATTTAAAAATCCCACTGCGCCATTAGGTTTTTTTGCCTGTACGTCTCTTAATTTCACCAGATGCTCCATTCTTTCTTCGATCGTTTCTACGTGTCCAAACATCATGGTTGCAGAAGTAGTGAGATTCAATTTGTG